>JAQBNY010000002.1 GCA_028288315.1 Mucilaginibacter sp. | reverse complement strand
CGCCGCAATTGTTTAAAAAGAAGGTGTTCCCTAAGCTGGATGGCAAAGGCCCTGTATTTTTTATACTAATTGATAATTTAAGGTATGATCAATTCAAGATCATTAATCCTATTATATCTGAATATTTTAGGATGGAGGAAGAGGATACTTATTACAGCATCCTGCCTACTGCAACGCAATATGCGCGTAATGCTATCTTTTCTGGTTTGATGCCGTTGGATATGGAGAAACGTTATCCAAATATGTGGCAAAATGACGAGGACGAAGGTGGAAAGAATTTGCATGAAACCGACTTTATTACCGACCAGTTAAAGCGTGTTTTGCGTAAGGATATTAAACATTCTTATCATAAAATTTTAAATATTGATGAGGGTCGTGCTTTGAATGAATCGGTTAACAACCTGATGAATAATGAGCTAAACGTGGTGGTATATAATTTTGTTGATATGCTAAGTCATGCCCGTACCGATATGCAAATGATACGTGAGCTTGCAAGTGATGATGCTGCCTATAGGTCATTAACGCTATCGTGGTTTGAACACTCACCGTTGTTTGATCTGCTTAAATTTCTGGCTTCAAAACAGGCCAGGGTTATTATTACTACAGACCACGGTACAATAAGAGTTAAAAACCCAAGCAAAATAATTGGCGATAGAAACACCAACACCAACCTGCGTTATAAACAAGGGAAAAACCTTAACTATAATGCAAAGGATGTTTTTCATATTCGCAATCCGCATGATGCTATGCTGCCTAAGCTGCATGTAAGCTCAAGTTTTGTTTTTGCCAAAGGCGACAGTTATTTTGTATACCCAAACAATTACAATCACTTTGTGAATTTTTATAATGAAACTTTTCAGCATGGCGGTATCTCGTTAGAAGAAATGATTATTCCTATTGTAACTTACGGCCCTAAATAGGATATTTATAAATTATAATTATAAATGCGTCATTGCGAGGAACAAAGCAATCCCCAATACACTATCGATTATGCATAGTTCTGAGATTGCTTTGTTCCTCGCAATGACGCTTTAGTTAAAGCGGACCATTGAATTTACATACCTCATCTATAGCAGACCTTCCGGGCGCGGCATCAAGCATTTTAAAACATGCGGGCACTAACCGGATCTTACTTTTTTACGGCGATATGGGAGCGGGGAAAACTACGCTCATTAAGATTTTATGTGAGCAACTTGGTGTTATTGATGCCGTTACCAGTCCTACCTTTTCTATTGTTAATGAATATGCCGGTACGGAGGAGCCCGTTTTCCACTTTGATTTTTACCGCCTGAGTAATCCCACAGAAGCGTTGGATATGGGTTATGAAGAATACTTTAACAGTGGCAATTACTGTTTTATTGAATGGCCAGAGAAAATAGCAAGCCTAATCCCGCATCAATATACTAGTATTCGGATAGCGGTTATTGATGAAGAGTCACGTCAAATAACAGTCGAAAACATTTAAAAGAATTCTGTTTTTTTCTTAACTTCATCACCCGGAAAATAGACAACAACATGAGCGAAGGGAAATATAGTGGGTTTTCTAATATTGCCAAGCAGGCAATGATGCAACCCCAGGAATCAATGCTGGAAGTAAAGAGCAAAAAAAACAAACTTTATATTGGCATACCCAAAGAGGTTTCTTTCCAGGAAAACCGTATTCCGTTAACTCCTTTATCTGTAGCGCTGCTCATAAACAATGGCCATGAAGTAATGCTGGAAAGCAATGCCGGACGGGCCGCCAATTTTTCTGACTCTAACTATAGCGAGCAGGGCGCGCAAATTGTTTATGATACCAAACGTATTTACCAAGCCGACATTATCATTAAAATAGCGCCACCTACCATGGAAGAGATAGCTATGATGAAACCGGGTCAGCTGCTTATATCTGCTCTACAGGTTTCCACATTAAAAGCCGAATGCCTGCATGCCTTACTTAATAAAAAAATTACGGCGCTTTGCTTTGAGCATCTGGAGGACGAGGGCGGTTCATTGACCGTAGTTAGGGCAATGAGTGAAATTGTTGGCGCTACATCTGTACTGATCGCAGCCGAATATCTGAGTAATATTTTTGAAGGAAAGGGCCTCATGCTTGGCGGCATAACCGGCGTACCTCCAACAGAAATTGTAATATTGGGAGCCGGTACCGTTGGCGAATATGCAGCCCGCACAGCTATATCATTAGGTGCCGAGGTAAAAGTATTTGATCCATCTATATATAAACTACGCCGGTTACAAAACAATATTGGCACCCGAGTATTTACATCGGTAGTTCAACCAATTGTACTGGAAAAAGCCATTACCACCTGTGATGTTGCCATTGGGGCAATGCGTGCAGATGATGGCCGCAGCCCGTGCCTCGTATCTGAAGCTACAGTTAGCCGCATGAAACCAAATTCTGTTATTATTGACGTTAGCATTGATCAAGGCGGTTGTTTTGAAACATCAGAAGTTACCAACCATACCCACCCGGTATTCAGGAAGCACGATGTAATACATTATTGTGTGCCCAATATAGCTTCGCGGGTGGCACGTACAGCAACCTATGCACTTACCAATATTTTTTCGCCTATATTACTGGACATCGGTGAGCACGGGAGCCTAAAAAATGTAATTTGGCAAAAAGTGGGAATCCGCAAGGCGGTATATATTTATCAAGGGCACTTAACCAATAAACACATGGCCGAACGCTTTAACATCCCATGTAAGGATCTTGATCTGTTGGTTGTATCAAACCATTAATTATTGGTTACAGGTCTTGAGTATTGCTGATGGTTTTGTTTATCGGGGCGATACTTTTCAGGCAAATTGCTGGTATGGTGTAGGGTGCCATAGTAATATACATCCAGGTTAACCTTCCCAAAGTCTTTTATAGTCACCTTAAATATCATATCAAAATCTTCTTCGTTCAGCTTATCAAGAGGCATATCTGCCCCCAAAGCACCTAATAAGGGCATTACTGTATTTGAATGGCCAACAACTAACACTTTGGTTCCTTTAAAGTTAGTAAGCAGGGTTTTTGCAAAAGGCTTAATACTATCAGTATAAATACGTAGTAATATGCGGGCTTGTACAGCCAGTGGTTTGGCAGTTTGGCCACTGCGTTTAGTTTGAGTTACAAATATATTTTTAATGTTTTCATGCTTAAGCACTTTTGCCAAAGCAATGGCTCTCTTCTTTCCGTCCTCAGATAAGTTTGGGTCCGAATTAGGAGCGCTGGGAGCAGAAGCTTCTTTTTCCGCATGTCTAACAACCCAAATTGTAGTTTTTTGAGCTAAGGCACTAAAATTGCTAAGTAACAATACAGGGAGTAGCAGCTTAAAAAAGTGTGAGACAAGCGTTGCTGTTTTCATAACAAGTGGTTTATAATAAAGGGATTAACAAATATATTGGAATTTTAATATGAAATTTTTTAGCAAAGATTATTTAAAACAATTTTGGAAGGTTTTAAAGGCCACCTTTGGCGGTTTTTCTAATGATAATGGATTAAAATTGAGTGCGTCATTAGCCTATTACACCGTTTTCTCCCTTGCGCCTTTGCTTATATTGGTTATATCCCTTGCCGGCTTATTTTTTGGTGCTGATGCCGCTACTAACAGATTGTATCCGCAAATTCAGCATTATGTGGGCTCTGCCGCGGCATTGCAAATACAGGATATGTTAAAAAATTTGCAGCTATCGGGTAAAACCGGTATGGCTGTTGTTATTGGTGTTACTACGTTATTGCTTGGTGCCAGCAGTATATTTTTAGAAATACAAGATTCATTAAACACAATATGGCGTGTTAAAGCCAAACCCAAAAGGGGATGGGTAAAAATGCTGCAAAACCGATTTTTATCTTTTTCGCTTATTCTTGGCCTGGGTTTCCTGTTAATGGCATCATTGATAATTAATTTTTTAATGGATGCCTTAGGTAAGCAAATAGAGCGGTTTTTACCAATAATAACCGGGCCGTTATTAAAGGGAATTAACCTGTGTATAACGCTTGTTATTATTTCTGTACTGTTTGGTATCATATTTAAATTCCTGCCGGATGTTAAGATAAAGTGGAAAGACGTTCGTTCCGGGGCATTCTTTACCGCTATTTTGTTTATGATAGGGCAGTATATTATTAGTTTATATATACAATATACCGCGCAGGGGTCAACCTATGGTGCCGCCGGCTCATTAATTGTAATATTAGTTTGGATATATTATACATCAGCAATACTTTACATTGGGGCGGAGTTTACACAGGTTTATGCTGAAGCGATTGGCAGTCATATTGAGCCCGCAGAATATGCTGTACATATACAGCAAACAGAGGTTGAGAAGACCGTTGATACACTGCCGGCTCAAAACCCCGACTTAAAAGGCAACCTGAAATGTGACGAGAAAAAATAAATCCCTTATATTTAATATATAGTAAACCGACTGGTTAACTGTGTGAATGACATATTATTTAATTAATTTAAAAATGCTTTTTGTTGTATAATAATATTAAATTTAGCTACCAATTATAAACCTTTGTTAGCTCTACTGCAATATTTTATGCACAAACGCATATGGCTTACGGCTATATTATGCTGTATTATTTTGCCATCATTTGCACAACACTTTGTAATTAATAATGGCCAAAAGAATGTAACTATTCCATTTCGCCTGGTTAGGAATATGGTTGTTGTTAAACTAAGGATCAACAACACGGGACCGTATAATTTTATATTGGATACAGGTGTGAGCATTATGATAATTACAGAGCCCCATCTGATAGATTCAATTATTATCCCTCACAAACGTACAATTAAGTTAAGTGGCCTTGCCGAAGGTGAAGACTTTGAAGCTATTGTTACAGCGCCATTAAACATACAAATTCCCGGTATTAACAGTGAAGGTGTTGGCGCAGCCATTTTAAAGCAGGAGTATTTTAACCTTTCCGGATATGTTGGCATGCCCATACACGGGTTATTAGGCTATGATTTTTTTAATGCCCTGGCAGTAAAAATAAACTTTGAAGATAGCATCATAACTGTTTGTAAACCAGAGGATTTATCCAAATTGCGTAAAATGAACAAAGTTCCCGTTATTATAGAAAATAAAAAACCCTATCTGGAAACTACTATAACATATCCCGGAGGAAAAAAAATAAATAACAAACTGGTGATAGATCTTGGTGCGGGCCATCCACTATCGCTTGAGAACCTGATATCCAAAAACGGATTGCCTCCTAAATTTATTTCGGCCAATTTGGGTGTGGCATTAAATGGCCCAATAACAGGGTATATCAGCCGGATGGAGGAGATAGATATTGGTAAGTATAAAATAAAGAATGTTATTACTTCTTTTCCTGATATTGACTACATAAAAAGAAATTTCGCTGTTCTGCGTGATGGTAATATGGGCATTGGTATTTTAAAACGGTTCCATGTAATATTTGACTACACTAACAGCGTGATGTATTTAAAGCCCAACAGAACTTATAAAAACCCTTTTGAGTTTGATATGAGTGGCATGGAGTACTTTGCAGGAGGCGACAACTACCAGCACCTAATTATCAGCCGGGTATCTCCGGGCTCGCCCGCGGCTGATATTGGTTTAGAAAAAAATGACGAAATTGTAACTATTAACTTCAAACCGGTTTCGCAAATGGGAATAGAGGAGGTTGATGGTATTTTAAAGTCAAAAGATGAACGCTCTTTGCTACTTGAGATATATCATGATAAAAAGTATGATAAAGTGATTCTGACACTAAAACGCCGTATATAAATATTGTTAGTGCGCATTTTGTAACAAACATATTCTGTTTTTTATAATAAGTTATTATTTGTATATTTTTATCCCTTACTAATTTATTTTAACTAATTAATTTACATCCAAATGAACACATTTTTACGGGTAAGTACTTGCTTGCGCGTAGCGGTTATTACACTTGCAGCTATTGCAAGTTCATGCGCTACCAAAAAACAAGCAACCCAAACCGTTACTTTAAAAACAACTAACACGCCAGGTGGCTCAACCGCTGTTGCTACCGTTGGGCCTGTTAAAAAAGAAGGCATCAAAAAATTCAGTGATCTGGTAGGTAAAGTAAAAGGAGACAATGGCCTTTTTAATACTTACAAAGTTGATGGTAAATACTATTTTGAAGTTCCTGATAGCTTGCTTAATCGCGAAATGCTGGTAGTAACCCGCTTTGTAAAAACGCCTACAGGTTTAAAATCTTTTGGCCA
>JAQBNY010000329.1 GCA_028288315.1 Mucilaginibacter sp. | reverse complement strand
ATGGTACTTAAACCATAAATAGCAGTTTGCCCGGCAAATTTTTTAGCGGTTGACAATTAAGGAAGACTTATGTTGATTTATAAACTCTTTTTTACAACCTCAAAATTACGATAGTTTTTTAATTCGCCTTCATGACTCTCTACCGAGGTAACTACAGCATGCTCGGCTCCTTCATGGCACCACTCTAAAAACATTTCAAGGAAGGTATCATCAGCTTCTGCAGCGATAAAAACATCCCCATTTGGCTCATTTTTAACAAAACCTTTAACACCAAGCTGGTCGGCAACAGCTTTTGCGCCTGCCCTAAAAAATACGCCTTGTACTTTACCTTTTACAGTAATATCTAAATGCTTCATTATTGAGTTAAATGTGTTGAATGCAAAATTAACTTAATCCAACTCAATAACCCAATCAACTAAATTAACTTTTTAACTTTAGTATCAGGAGTAAGTTTTAACCCATCAAGGCCGGTTATTAAGTTTAGCCCCGGGGTTTTGCCTGGTTCAATGGTACCTTTTTCACTTTCAATTCCTAAAAATTCAGCTCCGTTCCTGGTACCCCACTCTAATAAAGTATTGAAGCTTAACGATGGGAACTTTTGTTGAATAGTTTGCATCTCGCTTAAAATACATAAGCTTTTGTTTGATGCCAGGCTATCAGTGCCTAGGGTAATGTTAAGTCCCTGGTTCACAAAAAGCTCAACTTTGGGTAGCCTCTTCTCTATGTAAACATTGGCATTGGGGCAAAAGCACCAGTTTATCTTACGATCAAACCGCTTAATAAAATAAATATCTTTTAAATTAGTACAGGTGTTATGCACCAACAATATTTTTTGCCTGTTGCTCAGCAGCGGGATTATTGATTGTAATGAGTTACGCGCCTGCGGCCTAAAGTAATCTATATTGATACCAAAGTGCTTGTACATATCAATAAAGCCACCTAATTTGTAACGGTAAAACTTATTTTCGTCCTCGCATTCCTGGTTATGGATACTTAGCAGACTGCTTTGCTCATCGCCGTGACGTTTTATTAACTTAAACAACTCTTTTGAAACTGAATATGGCGCATGTGCTGTTATTGAAGCCGATTGCGGCTTGAATTCGGCAGCTAATAGCAACGCCTTATCAAAAAGCTCCTCAGCATTTTCAGGTAAAAATCCAAATATTTCAACAAATGTGTGATAATAAAGCTCGCTTTTCCCTTTTAAAGCAACTGTAACATTACTATTAGCGGTATCTGCAACGGCAACTATACCATTGTCATACATCTCCTGGTCGGCCTTTTGCGCCGCTTCTAATACCTCGCCTGCATCTGCATTTCTAAAAGCCTGTACATCTTTTATAAAGTTAATCAATCCTCCGCCGGGTTTAACTTTGTCTTTAAGATGTGATAGTTCGGTATGGCAGTGGGTATTTACAAATCCAGGAGTTATTATCCCACTCAGGGTTTCAAGGGGTAAGTTTTGGTATTCAGGGTCAAGGGTTTCGGATATTGAGATAATTTTTCCGGAATCAGTTACAGTAACTATTCCATTCTTTATTGGATCGGCATAAACAGGAAAAACGTAATCGGCTTTAAAACTTTTCATTAAATATAACTTAGCATCTTCTATTAATATAACTTAGCATCTTCTAATTAAATTATTTTTAAAGATCCGTTTTATGACCAAAAATAACAATTAACTTTTAGTTATTGTTTTTAATGTCACAAAAGAATGACTTTAAAAATGGGTACGAATTTTTTAAAAATAAGTACTTTTGTATTGTGAATAACAAAAAAGGTAAAATAGATATTAGAAGCCTAAGTTTAGATGCTTTGCAACAGCACTTTATCGCTATGGACGAAAAAGGCTTCCGCGCAAAACAAGTTTACGAATGGCTTTGGAAAAAATCTAGTTTATCCTTTGATGAAATGAGTAATATTTCAAAAGAACTCCGTACTAAACTACATGAAAATTTTATCATTAATAATGTTAAAATAAATACATCACAGATTAGTGCTGATAAAACTATAAAAAATTCTTTTATATTACACGATACTCACCTAATTGAGGGCGTTTTAATTCCAACTTCTGATAGAATGACCGCTTGTGTATCCTCACAAGTTGGTTGTAGCCTTACATGTAAGTTTTGTGCTACAGGATATATGGAGCGCAAACGGAACCTTAATCCGGATGAAATTTACGATCAGGTAGTGTTAATTGATAAGCAGGCGCGCGAAAATTACGGCATCCCTCTTTCAAATATTGTGTATATGGGCATGGGCGAACCCCTGCTTAATTATGCCAATGTTTTAAAATCAATAGAAAGAATTACCGCCGAGGATGGGCTGAACATGGCGGCAAAACGTATTACCGTATCTACAGCGGGTATTGCAAAGATGATTCGCAAACTGGGCGATGACCAGGTAAAGTTTAACCTAGCCTTGTCATTACATGCCGCTAACGACGAAAAACGCAATACCATAATGCCTATTAATGAACAAAACTCATTAAAGGCACTGGCCGAAGCTTTAAAATACTATTATGCCAAAACCAAAAACCCGGTAACCTACGAGTATATTGTTTTTGATGGGGTTAATGATACCTTGCAAGATGCTATTGAACTGGCCCGCTTTTGCAAGCACCTACCTTGTAAGGTTAATATTATTGAATACAACCCTATATCTTTCGCCAGTTTTATTAATGCCGGCGAAGATAAAATAGAAGCTTTTGCCGATTATTTGCGCAGCCAGGGCATTAACACTAACCTTCGCCGCAGCCGGGGCAAAGACATTGATGCTGCCTGCGGACAATTAGCTATCAACGAAAAACAAAAAGAAGCCGCTGCTGAAAATGTAATTTCTGCCTAAATTACAGGCATGCAATTATTACACACGTACCTGAGAGATTTTGTTTCGCTTATATTCCCTGACCTTTGCGTAGCTTGCCGCGCCGGCTTAATGGCAAACGAAGACCTGCTTTGTACCGATTGCCTGTATAATTTACCAGTTACAAATTTTCATTTACAGCCCGATAATATTGTTGCCCGCCAATTTTGGGGCAAAATACCACTTAAAGGCGCCTACTCTCTTTATTATTTTAATAAAGGAGGTAATATCCAAAACATGATGCACCAGTTTAAATATAATGGCATGCACCGTATTGGTAACGTTTTAGGAAATATTGCGGGTAAGCAGCTTTTAAATAATGAGGCGTTTAGTTCTGCTGAAATAATTATACCGGTACCATTGCATAAAAAACGATTAAAGGAGCGCGGCTATAATCAAAGCGCCAGTTTTGCAGATGGATTGGCGCAAAAATTAAGTGCTAAAGTAGATATTGATAATCTTGTGCGCAGTGTTGCAACCAAAACACAAACACATAAATCGCGGTTTGCCAGGTTTGAAAACATGCTGGAGGTAGTTGAAATTGCCCGCCCGGCAGATCTTATAAATAAACACGTTTTATTGGTTGATGACATTGTAACAACCGGCTCTACACTTGAAGCTTGCGGGATTGAGCTGCTTAAAGTGCCAGGGCTAAAATTAAGTATAGCAACAATTGCGTATGCGGAATAAGAACATCAACGCGTTTTTTCTCCTAAACGAGTGAAGTATCTAATCATTCAGTATGACAAGAATAAGAGGGTAATTATTGTTTCTTGTACCTGCTTAGCTTATCGTAAAGTGTATTAGTGTCAAACGGTTTCAATATATAATCATTTATACCGGCACTTTCTATTTGGCCCATTTCGTTATTCAGAATTGATGCCGTTAAGGCTATGATAGGTAATTTTTTAAAATATGGATCGCTTTTGCTGCGGATAATTTCTATTGCCTCTAAACCGCCCATTAGTGGCATATGAATATCCATTAAAACCACATCAAAACTTTTGTGCAATTCTATTTTTTCAATCGCTTCAATACCATTTTCGGCAAAGTCAACATTTGCACCCCATTTTTTTAATACTTTACTAATCAACAACCTGTTTATTTGATTATCATCAACTACCAATACATTAATATTTAACTCCGTTTCCACCTTATCTTTATTATTAATTGTATGGCCTTTTATGCCGGGTGTCATTAATAAACGAAATAAAAGCAACAGGCGCCTGACATATATAGGATGCCAGACGTGTTATAGCCTCATATTCCTTTTCTTTCTCTGGCAAGGTATCCATGATACCATAAGAATTTGTGCCGCTAATCTATCCTGCTCACTCCCTTTAAAGGAGGTACTTATCCGTCATTTAATCCAAATGATTATCCCTGTATAGTGGGTAATCATGCATCAACTTATGTATCCTTTTGCGTATCTTTTTAAGTGATGTTTCGTTTTCCGGATCAATTAAAACTGCGTCAATTAGCTCAACAATATTATCCATATGCTTTTCTTTTAAACCGCGGGTAGTGATAGCAGCAGTACCAACACGTATTCCTGAAGTAACAAATGGCGATTTATCGTCATAAGGGACCATGTTTTTATTTACAGTGATATCAGCCATAACCAAAGCATTCTCGGCAGCTTTACCTGTAATGTTTTTATTGCGGAGGTCTATTAATATCAAATGGTTATCAGTACCGCCTGATACGATATTATAACCACGGTTTATAAATGCTTGTGCCATTGCAGCAGCATTCAATTTAACCTGTAAAATATATTTCATATAGCTGTCAGACAAGGCTTCGCCAAAAGCTATCGCTTTTGCAGCTATAATATGCTCTAACGGGCCGCCTTGTGTTCCAGGGAACACGGCCATATCTAATAAAGATGACATCATCTTTATTTCTCCTTTAGGGCTTTTTATACCAAATGGATTTTGAAAATCCTTTCCTAACAAAATAAGGCCACCACGCGGGCCACGCAAGGTTTTGTGGGTTGTAGTAGTAACAATATGGCAATGCGGTAACGGATCTGTTAACAACCCGCGAGCAATTAACCCCGACGGATGAGAAATATCAGCCAGCACTAATGCACCAACTTTATCAGCAACGCGGCGTATGAATTCATAATCCCAATCACGTGAGTAGGCTGATGCGCCACAGATAATCAGTTTTGGTTTTTGCTCTAAAGCCACCCTCTCAAGCTGCTCATAATCAATTAAACCGGTTTCTTTTACAACACCGTAAAAATGAGGCTCGTAAAGTTTACCTGAAAAGTTAACCGGCGAACCATGTGTAAGATGCCCGCCATGCGAAAGATCAAAGCCTAATATTTTATCGCCGGGCTGTAAGCAGGCCAGCATTACTGCCGCATTTGCCTGCGCACCCGAGTGTGGTTGTACGTTTGCCCATTCGGCATTAAAAAGCTGTTTGGCACGCTCAATTGCAATGGTCTCAATTTCATCAACCACCTCGCAACCACCGTAATAGCGTTTACCTGGTAAGCCTTCGGCATATTTGTTTGTAGCAACAGATCCAGCCGCTTCCATAACCTGCCTGCTAACAAAATTTTCAGATGCTATTAGCTCTATGCCTTCTTCCTGGCGTTGCTGCTCTTCATCTAACAGCTTAAATATTAATTTGTCTCTTTTCATTGTTGTGTGTAATGCGCCTCTAAGGTAGGTATTAGTAACTAAAAGCTAAAAGACTAAAGCTAAAAGCTTTCTGATTTGGCCTTTAGCTATCAACTTTTTCAGATATCCAAAAATTATTAAATCCTAAACCTATGGTTATATCAATTAATTCCTGCTGCAGCATTTCCAGTACTGCCAAAAAATTATATACAAAGTGCACCTTATTTTCTGAATTCCCGGCAATATTCTTAAAATCGAGCTTACTGTTTATCCGCAGCAGATCGTTAATGGCTGCTTTTTGCTTCTCAATGGTATAAGGGTATTGGATAACAGTATGTGTAACCTCCTCGGTACGGGTTAAAAATTGCTTCATTACCCGGCTGTAAACCATCATTAATTTGTACAGGTTAATCTCGGATAGTTCCTCCCCCGGTACAACTACTTTTTCTACTTGCTCCAGGTCGGTTTTTATATTACCGCGCTTTTCCTGTTTAAAGCGTTCATCTTCGTATGGGCGCAGGTCCTCACACAGTTTTTTGAACTTTTTATATTCAATAAGTTTGCGAATCAACCCCTCTTTAGTATCCAGTTCATTCTCTTCCTCATCAGCATTGTATCGCGGCAGCAGCATTTTTGCTTTTATGCGCATAAGGGTAGCCGCTACAAATATAAATTCGCTGGCAAGCTCCATATTCAGCACTGTCATCTGGTGAATGTAATCCAGAAAGTCATTAGTTATACGGGCAATGGGTATATCATGTATATCAAGCTCGTCGCGCTCTATAAAAAAAAGCAACAGATCAAACGGCCCTTCAAACTGTGGTAACCTTATGGCGAAAGCATCATCGGTCATGCCCAAAATTACAGCTAAATTCACTTAAAAAAAATAACTATTGTTAATTACAAAACAATATTTACCTTTAATATATTCCATTAAAAGCTTAGTTTTGTAAGTTAAATATCTAAAGAAATTAAATGCAGGTACCCGCCGGTGATCTATTAAAGCAGATTTACTACCCCTCTGATTTAAAGAACCTTAAAGAAGATGAGCTTGAACAGGTATGCAAAGAGTTACGCCAGTACATTATTGATGTAGTATCAGTAAACGGTGGCCATTTTGCAGCAAGCCTGGGCGTTGTAGAGCTTACCGTTGCTTTACAATATGTGTTAAATACCCCTTATGATCAATTAGTTTGGGACGTTGGCCACCAAGCTTACGGCCATAAAATATTAACAGGCCGCCGTGATGAGTTCCACACCAACCGCTTGCACGGAGGTATAAGTGGTTTCCCAAAACGTTCCGAAAGCATTTATGATACTTTTGGCGTAGGGCACTCTTCTACCTCAATTTCGGCAGCTTTAGGTATGGCTGTTGCATCACAATATAAGGGCGAAACAGACAGACAGCATGTTGCCGTTATTGGCGATGGTTCTATGACGGCGGGAATGGCGTTTGAAGCGCTTAACCATGCAGGCATTGAAAATTCAAACCTGTTGGTGATATTGAATGATAACAATATGGCCATTGACCCTAATGTTGGAGCCTTAAAAGAATATTTAACAGATATTACTACCTCAAAACCTTATAACAGGTTTAGAGATGATATTGCAGGTATACTTACCAAGCTTTCTTCTATTGGCCCTGATGCTTTTAAACTAGCGCAGAAATTTGAGAAAAGCATAAAAGGCACACTGTTAAAAAGAAGCAACTTTTTTGAAGCGCTTAAATTCAGATACTTTGGCCCGGTTGATGGGCATGATGTTAAACACCTGGTTAAGCTAATACGCGATTTGCGTGATATACCGGGACCAAAACTTTTGCATTGCGTTACTATAAAAGGTAAGGGCTACGCACTTGCCGAAAAAGATCAGACCAAATGGCATGCACCCGGTTTATTTGATAAAATAACCGGCGAGATCAAAAAAGTTAAGCACGATAAGCCACAGCCTCCTAAATACCAGGATGTATTTG
>JAQBNY010000328.1 GCA_028288315.1 Mucilaginibacter sp. | reverse complement strand
TAACATATATTAACAAATAGAAGGTGCTTGTTTTGTCATAATTCAACACCTTTGCATACTTTACACCCACATTGAACAAAAAGAAAATAATAAATGACCCTGTATATGGGTTTATCAACATACCCTCCGACCTGGTTTTTGACCTGATCGAGCATCCGTACTTTCAGCGCCTGCGCTATATTAAGCAGCTGGGAATGACGCATCTGGTATATCCCGGCGCGCTGCACACCCGTTTTCACCATGCTTTAGGAGCCATGCATTTAATGGGTACAGCCGTTGAAACCTTATGTAATAAAGGCGTTGATATAACTCTTGAAGAAAAAGAGGGATTAACCATAGCCATTCTGTTACATGATGTTGGCCATGGGCCCTTCTCGCACGCGCTGGAGCAAACTATAGTGGAGGAAGTTAATCATGAGGACATATCAATCCTGCTGATGAATAAAATTAACGAGGCCTTTAATGGACGGCTAACGTTAGCCATTAGCATATTTAAGGGTACTTATCATAAGAACTTTTTGCACCAGTTAGTGTCCAGCCAGTTGGATATGGATAGGATGGATTACCTGAATCGCGATAGCTTTTTCACTGGGGTATCCGAAGGGGTTATCAGTTCAGACCGTATCATAAAAATGCTTAACGTTAAAGACAATGGCATAGCGGTTGAAGAAAAGGGTATTTATTCCATCGAAAAATTTCTAATATCGCGCCGGTTAATGTACTGGCAGGTATACCTGCACAAAACAGTTATTGCCGCCGAGCAGCTTTTATGTAAGATATTTAAACGCAGCCGCGAGCTGGCGTTAGAAGGGACCCGATTCCCGGTTACTCCGGCTTTGGGTTATTTTTTGGAAAATGTTATTGATAAAGAAGAATTCATAAGCAACAGTAAGCATCTGGACACTTTTGCTTTATTGGATGATACCGATGTGATGGCGGCGGTTAAGATTTGGGCCAATAGCGATGACTTTGTTTTAAAGACACTTTGCCATAACCTCATAAACCGTAAACTTTTTCATGTTGATATTACTACTGAAATGCCTGATCCAGAATTTGTTAAACAACTAACCGCTAATGCGGTTAAGTATTATAACATAAGCCAGCATGAGGCAGAATACTTTGTGTTTACTGACAGCATACGTAATAATGCCTATAATAAAGGTGATGGCAACATTCATATTTTAATGAAGAATGGCAATATAAAAGATATTACACTTGCCAGCGATAATTCAAACCTGGAGGCCCTTTCAAAAACAGTAAGCAAACATATACTTTGTTATAGTAAGGATTTATTATAGGTTTTAAAGAGAATAATATTAACATAGGGCACATATTAATTTAATGATTTGTTGCTTTGGTTTTAACATTTAAATTTGTACGATGCAATTTACCGCAAAGGATATAGCCTTAATGCTTAAGGGGACAGTTGAAGGAGACCTGCTTGCAGCGGTTGATCAACTGGCAAAAATAGAAGAAGCAGGCAACGGTTCGTTGTCATTTTTAGCTAATCCTAAATATGAGCAATACCTGTACACTACTAATGCATCCATTGTTATCATCAACAATGATCAGCATCTTGCCCAGCCAGTTAAGGCTACAATAATACGTGTTGATAATGCGTACAGTGCATTTACCCTTCTGCTCGAAAAATACAACACTATAAAACTGCATAAATCAGGCATTGAGCAGCCATCGTTTATACATCCATCTGCTAAAGTTGGTGATAATGCTTACATAGGTGCATTTGCATATATAAGTCAGGATGTAACGCTGGGCGATAACTGTAAAATATACCCTAATTGCTATATTGCAGATAATGTAAAGCTGGGCAATAATGTTACCTTGTTCCCCGGTGTTACAGTTTACTTTGATTGTGTTATTGGCAATAATGCAATCATCCATTCAGGTGCGGTTATTGGCAGCGATGGTTTTGGGTTTGCTCCAAATCCTGATGGCAGCTACAATAAAATTGCACAAATAGGCAATGTTATAATTGAAAACGATGTAGAAATTGGCTCAAATGCTACTATTGACAGGGCAACAATGGGATCGACCGTTATACGTGCAGGGGTTAAGATTGACAACCTTGTACAAATTGCACATAATGTAGAGGTTGGTGCAAATACGGTTATTGCTGCACAGTCGGGAGTATCAGGCAGTGTAAAAATTGGAGAGCGGGTAATGATGGGCGGCCAGGCTGGTATAGCCGGGCATTTAAACATTGCCGATGGCAGTCAGCTTAATGCACAAACAGGCATAAACAGTTCTATAAAAGAGCCGAACAAGAAATGGGGCGGATCGCCGTACCAGGCTTATCAGGATTATTTAAGAGCACAAGTGAATATCAGGAAACTGCCTGATCTTGAAAAAAGAGTAAGAGAATTAGAAAATATAATTACCGAACTAAAAAAGGACGTTCATTAAATTTTACTTGTTAGTTCATTAGGCTATATGCCAATATATGAACTATCACCACCGAGCTAATGAGCCAATGCATATTATAAAATGAATGTAAAACAAAGAACTATTAAAGCCCCCATTTCAATATCGGGAACAGGCTTGCACACGGGTGAAAGTGTTACTATGACTTTTAATCCTGCCGCAGAAAAACACGGTTACAAATTTCGCCGCATAGATTTACCCGGCCAGCCTATTATTGATGCTGATTGTGATAACGTAACTGATACTTCAAGGGGAACCACGCTTACTCAAAACGGGGCCAGTGTTAGTACCATTGAGCATGTGCTTGCCGCACTGGTTGGCCTTGAGATAGACAATGTACTAATTGATATGGATGGCCCGGAAACGCCCATAATGGATGGGAGTTCTATACAATTTATTGATGCCATTTTAGAAGCCGGTCTTGTTGAGCAGGACGCCGACAGAGAATACTATCATATTCCATATAATATTCATTATTCTGAACCTGACCGTAAGGTAGATATGGTAGCAATGCCACTGGATGACGATTACCGCTTTACCTGCATGGTTGATTATAACTCACAGGTTTTGGGAAGCCAGCATGCAACCATATCAAGCATCAGCGAATTCAAAAAAGAAATTGCATCAAGCCGTACCTTTTGCTTTTTACATGAACTGGAAGCATTGCTTAAGCATGACCTTATAAAAGGCGGCGACCTCAATAATGCTATTGTGGTAGTAGATAAGGATGTTGATGAAGATGAGCTTGCCCACCTTGCTAAATTGTTTAACCGTAAGGACATAAGCGTTGCACCGCAGGGAATTTTAAATAACATTGAATTAAGGCATCAAAATGAGCCCGCCCGCCACAAATTGCTGGATATGATTGGCGATCTTGCTTTGGTTGGCGTTCCACTAAAGGGGCATATTATGGCAGCAAGGCCGGGTCATGCGGCAAATGTAGCTTTTGCTAAAAAGATAAAAACACTTATCAAAAAAGAGCGCAGCCGCAAGCATGCTAAGGTGTATGACCCTAACATGAAACCGGTATATGATACTGTTCAGATTATGAACATATTGCCTCACCGCCCGCCAATGTTGCTTATTGATAAGATATTGGAGCTAACCAAAACACACGTTGTAGGTTTAAAAGCGGTAACCATGAATGAGCCTTTCTTTGTTGGCCATTTCCCGGGTGCTCCTGTAATGCCGGGCGTTTTACAAATTGAGGCTATGGCACAAACTGGTGGTATACTGGTACTTAACACCGTTCCCGATCCTGAAAACTGGTTAACATTATTCCTTAAAATTGAAAACGCTCGCTTTAAGGACAAGGTTTTGCCCGGCGATACGTTAATATTCCGATGTGATCTTGTCGCTCCTATCCGTCGTGGTATTGCACAAATGAAAGGTATAGGAATGGTTGGTGAGAAAGTTGTTGTTGAGGCCGAGTTAATGGCACAAATAGTTAAATATAAATAATATGATACAGCCGTTAGCATACATCCATCCGCAGGCCAGGATAGCCGATAATGTGGTTATTGAGCCCTTTGTTACCATACACAAAGATGTTGAGATTGGCGAGGGTACCTGGGTAGGTTCAAACTCTGTGATAATGGATGGCGCGCGCATTGGCAAAAACTGCCGCATTTTTCCCGGCGCAGTTGTATCTGCCCCGCCACAGGATCTGAAATACAAAGGTGAGCCCAGTACAGTTACAGTTGGCGACAACACCGTAATACGCGAATGTGTTACGCTTAACCGGGGTACAGCCTTAGATAAGAATACTACCACCATTGGCAGCAATTGCCTGTTAATGGCTTATGTGCACGTAGCACATGACTGTGTTATTGGCGATAATGTTATAATTGCCAATAGCGTACAGCTTGCCGGCCACATTAATGTATATGATTACGCTTTTATTGGTGGTACATCTGCCGTGCACCAGTTTGTTGAAATTGGCGCGCACTGTATGATATCCGGTGGATCATTGGTACGTAAAGATGTACCGCCGTTCACTAAAGCCGGCCGTGAGCCATTGTCTTATATTGGCATTAACTCCGTAGGATTGCGCCGCAGGGGATACTCTGCAGCTACTATTAACGAAATACAGGAAATATACCGGATCATCTTCCTGAAAAAATACAATATGACTAAGGCCCTTGACATTATTGAGGCCGAATTTAACCCAACAGTTGAGCGTGATGAGATAATTAACTTTGTACAAAACTCGCAACGTGGTATCATGAAGGGGTTTGGAAATAGTTAACATTTTGAATCAGAATTTACCGGATTTAAGAATTAACGGAATATTGGACTAGTTTGCCAGTGCATCCTGAAAATTTAATAATTCTGTAAATTCTGATTCAGACATCAATCTATGCAAGTAACCCTCGAAAATATTGGTAGACGTTTTAACCGTGAATGGATATTCAGGGAGATAAACTATACTTTTAACAGTAAAGGCAGCTATGCCATACTGGGACCAAACGGTTCGGGAAAATCTACTCTTTTACAGGTTTTGAACGGCAGCCTTGTACCATCTGCAGGGGCAATTAGCTACACAAAAGATGGTAACGCTATTGAGCCCGAAAATGTATTTAATTACTTAAGTCTTGCTGCCCCATATTTAGAGTTGATAGAAGAGTTCACCCTAAATGAAATGGTTGATTTTCATTTTAGGTTTAAAACATTTAAACCCGGAATAGACAAAAAGGCGCTGAACGATATTCTAAACCTTAAGGGTAGCGAGAATAAAATGATCAGGTACTTTTCATCAGGAATGAAACAACGGTTAAAGCTTGCTCTTGCTTTTTGTGCCGATACGCCTATGTTAATGCTGGATGAACCCACCTCAAATTTAGATACACAAGGCATTGACTGGTACCTAAACCTTGTAGAAAAGTTTAGTGCTAACCGCCTAACAATTATATGCTCAAACCAGGAGCATGAATATAGCTTTTGCCAGGAGAGGTTAAGTATATCGGATTATAAGAGTTAATGGTACTTGGCGTCATTTTGCCATACTATTAGCTATCATTCATCAACAAAAGACCAACTTGTTTCTTTGCCCTTAGATAACTAATTTTGCGCCTCGATTTAATTAATTATGGCAAAAGCATCTGACGTAAAAAATGGAAATATTCTTCGCTTTAATGGCGAACTGGTACAGGTTGAAGAGTTTTTACACCGGACTCCGGGTAACCTGCGTGCATTCTATCAGGCTCGCATGCGTAACGTAAAATCAGGTAAATTGGTTGAATATCGTTTCCGCACAGACGAAGAGGTAGACATAGCCCGGGTTGAAACTAATGATTATCAGTATTTATATGAAGATGGCGATGCATTGGTGGTAATGGATAACACAACATACGATCAGCATAACGTTCCTAAAAAATTATTTGGCAGTGCTGTTAAGTT
>JAQBNY010000311.1 GCA_028288315.1 Mucilaginibacter sp. | reverse complement strand
GAGGCAAACTCATTCTCTACATATTTGGCGGTAAGGTTATAGGCAATAATAACAGCAACTATCAGGCTTACAGTTATCAGCACAATAAAAGCAATTATCAGCGAAAAATTCTTCCGGTATATATTTTGCTGCCCCTTCATAACAGGTTAACGTTTAACCTGCATATTGGTATCCAGGAATGTCTCTATTTCGGCATACATTTCCATACGGTTGTGCTCGCTTTTGAAAAAGGCCCGCTCATTATCTTTCAGTCGATAAATTACCGGTACGTTCCGGTTTTTCAACTCACGTACAAACTGATTTAGCACACTGATATTGGCTTGCGGATCTTTAGCTCCCTGAAATATCAATAGCGGGCTTTTAATTTTATCTGTATGAAAAACCGGTGATATGGCCCTTAATTGCTCGGCATCCGTTTCAGGATTGCCTATCATTTCATAGGTCATTTGCTGATAAGGCTTTGCAAACGGTGGTACATCTTTTAAGTAAGTAAACAAGTTAAAAATGCCATATTTTACAATAGCGCAATTATAAAGCTCTGGGTGAAATGATAAGCCATATAACGCCGAAAAGCCGCCAAATCCCCCGCCAAAAATGGCTATTTTTTTGGGGTTAGCTATTTTATTAGCAATTAGCCAGTGTACACCGTCAGTAATATCACTCTGTATTTTGCCGCCCACCTGTTTAAAACCCGCATTGCGGAAAGTTTTGCCATACCCGGTTGAGCCCCTGTAATTCACCAAAAAAACCGCGTAACCCCGGTTAGCTAAAAACTGCAGCTCGGCATTATAATCCCATGAGCTGCGGCTCCATGGGCCATTATGCGGCATTACTACCACCGGTAAATTGTTTTTTTCTTTTCCTTGCGGCACAGTAAGGTAGCCGTGAATTAAAAGGCCATCGCTTGCTTTAAATGATATTGGCTGTACATCGCACAATTCAGAGGCGCTTATCTCGGGGTTAGTATCGGCAAGTTTTGTTAGCTTATCACTCCTGCGTTCATATAAATAATACGACCCAGGGTTTTTATCAGTATAGGTGCTGATTATGAATTTATTTTCTGCGCTGTCGCGGTCAACAATATCAATCTCGTTACCTTTTAGCTTGGCTTCAAGGCTCTTATAAATTTTCTCAATATCCCCATTTAAAAAATGCTTTTGCGGCTTTGCTTCTTCCCAGTCGGCAAACTCAAGTCGGTGCTTATTTCTTGAATAAGCTACATCCAAAATATCGGCTTTATCGTTGGCATAAATTATTTTTTCATCTTTAGCATTTTCGGCATTAATTTCAACTACCGCTGTTTTATCGCGGTTAACGTTTGATAATGCGTAGAAATAGTTTTTATGTCCTGTAAATGCTACTGGCTCTATCCTGTCTTTAAAGTTATTCTTTATAATAGGCTCAAATTTCGCTTTATCATTAGCGCGGTAAAGTATGGTTTCATCTACTCCATTGCTCACCTTTGCCAAACGGATATGTCCATCAGGGTCAGCATACCACTTGGTTACATTGCCGGGGTTTATAATATAGGGTTTAAGCTCTCCGGTTTTAACATTTAACCGGTATACGTCAAAATTACCAGGGTCGCGCTTGTTCATTGATATGGTTACCACATCAGGCTGCTGGCGGTTACGGTTAATAATCCGGATCCTTACCTTCTCAAGACTAAGCAGATTTTTTAATTTATGCGTAGCAACATCAAGCGCAAATAGTTTGTATACATCATCGGCAATAATGTCCTGCGAAAAAATTAATTGATTGTTGTAGGTCCATGAATAGTCGCGTACCGAGTAATCCTGAAACGCGGTAGCCATTTGCTCGGCACCGGTAGCTAACGACTTGATGTATATATTTTGTTTATCTTTATAAGACCTTAAATAGGATATATATTTGCCATCGGGCGATATTTTAAAGAGGCTTTTCTCGGGTGTTTTAAAAAATACGCTTACAGGTATCTGCCTCACACTGTTTTTGTTACAGGCGCATAGCAAAGTAATAAAGCATATTAATAAAAAAGACCTTAACCGATCTGTACTGAACATAACTTAATTTATAATCAAGGTCAAATTAGTTAATTTAATTAAGCAAGGTGCAAATGTCACTACAATTTTACCCTGTTAATACGTTATATAAAACAATTGGCTAATTGCTAAATATATAAAAAGAAATGAAGTGTTTGTATACGATAATATTAGTAGTTTTTGCATTTGCTACATCGGCTTTAGCACAAGATAACGAACTGGAATTAGCCAGGCAATATGCACAAAATGGTGAGCAGCAAAAGGCACTTGATATTTACCAAAAGCTGTACAAACAGGATAACGAAACCTACTACCAGCAATACCTCAACAACCTTATAAGCCTTAAAAAATTTGATGAGGCAGAAAGTATAACAAAAAAAATGATGCACAAGCATCCCGGTGTTAATGAGTATGTGGTTGCACTTGGTTCGGTATATACACAACAAGGCAATAACGACAAAGCCGATGCATTATACAACGACCTGATAAAGAACCTGCCTGCTAACCAAAATGAAATTAGCATGCTTGCATCGCAGTTTTACCAAAATGCCAATGCCGATTATGCTATAAAGATATTTATGCAGGGCCGTAAGATTTTAAATAACGATGCTTTATTTTCTTTTGAACTGATAAATCTTTACCGCTACAAACGTGATAAAGTTGCACTTACCGAAGAGTACCTGAACTTTTTACCTGCCAACCCTGTTTTTTTAAACCAGGCCGAAAACATGCTGTCAACGCTTTATGATGGTACCGCAGATTACGACATGCTTAAAACAGCCCTGCTAAAAAGGATACAGAAAGATCCGCAGCAAATTGTTTTTATAGATATGCTTACCTGGCAATTTTTGCAGCAAAAGGAATTTGACCAGGCCCTTAACCAGGCATTGGCATTAAGCCGCAGGCAAAATGATGATGGAGCCAATATATTTGAACTGTGCCGCACCCTTGTATCAAACGATGCTTATGATGCTGCCATACGCGGATACGAATACATAACCAGCAAAGGAAAAGAAAACCCATATTATATATCGGCAAAAATTGAGTTGATAAATACCCAAAATGCTAAAGTAACAGCAGGTAAATACACATCCGCCGATTTGCAGGTACTTGAAAGCAATTACACAACTTTAATTGATGAATTTGGCCGTAACGCAAGCACTGTTTTTGCCATGCAGAAACTGGCTAACCTGCAGGCCTTTAAACTGCACAAATTAAAAGATGCCCAGGCCCTGCTTGAAAGCGCCGTTGTTATTCCTAATGTAAGGCCAAACCTGTTAGCCTCCTGCAAGCTTGATCTGGCAGATATTAGCCTGCTGAACAACCAGCCCTGGGATGCCACCTTATTATATAGCCAGGTAGAAAAAAGCAACCCCAATACCCCTGTTGGTCAGGATGCCCTTTTGCGGAATGCCAAACTGGCCTATTATACCGGCGATTTTAACTGGGCACGCAGGCAGCTTGATATTCTTAAAGCCGCCACTACACAGCTTATAGCTAATGATGCGCTAAACCTATCGTTATTAATATCTGATAACCTGGCTGTTGATAGCAGCGCGAGCGCGTTAAAAGTATATGCCCGTGCTGATTTGCTGATATTTGCAGGCCAAACAGATAAAGCCATGCTTACTCTGGATAGTATTGATAAGAAGTTCCCCGGCAATCCCTTAGTGGCAGATATTTTAATGGCTAAGGCAAGAATCTATATCCAGCAAAAAGATTATACCAACGCGGTTACCCTTTTAAAGCAAATAGTTGCAGACCATGCCTATAACCTTTGGGCGGATGACGCTGTTTACATGCTGGGCGATATTTACGAAACCAAACTAAACGACAGCAATATTGCTAAAACCTATTTCCAAAAAATTATTACCGATTACCCAAGCAGCTTGTGGCTCAATACCGCCCGCAAACGTTTCAGGTTATTAAGGGGTGATAAGAATGAGACTTCCTGATTTATTAGTTCACCGGCATTAGTTTATTGGTGTTAAAATAGCTTTGGTAATGGTCTATTTTACTACTTTTGCGCCATGATTGTATACAACGATACCGTGATATTAGACGATTCCATTGAACAGGAATGGCTGGAGTGGATGAAGACCGTTCATATCCCGGCTATTATGGCAACCGGCTGCTTTAGCTCATACCGGATACTTAATATAATTGATTCGCCAAATGAGGGTGTTACCTACTGTGTACAGTATAATGCTGATAATCAGGAAAGTTTCAACAACTATTTTAACCAGCATTTGTTCCGTTTCCAAAACCTGCATCAGGAACGTTTTGCAGAGCGCTTTGTAATGTTTAACACTTTAATGAAAACTGTAGACTAATGAAAGTAACCCAAACGCTTATACCTGGTGTAATGATTATTGAACCCAAGGTATTTACTGATGACAGGGGATACTTTTACGAAAGCTATAGTAAAGCAAAACTACTTGAAGTTGGTATTGATGCTGACTTTGTACAGGACAATCAATCGTTATCACAAAAAGGTACTGTAAGGGGTTTACATGCACAAGCTCATCCGTTTGCACAAGGCAAGTTGGTACGTGTGCTGCAAGGTAGTGTTATGGATGTAGCCGTTGATGCCCGTATTGGTTCGCCAACTTATGGCAGGCACGTTGCTATTGAGCTAACCGGCGCTAATAATTTACAATTATGGGTTCCGCCGGGCTGCCTGCATGGTTTTGTAACCTTAGAGGATAACACTATTTTCACTTACAAGGTTACCAACTATTACGATAAAGCATCAGAAACCGGCGTTTTATGGAATGACCCGGCATTGGCCATTGGCTGGGGCATTGATGAAAGAGACGCGCTACTATCTGCCAAAGATCAGGAACTTCCGGATTTTAAATCTTTTAAAAGTCCGTTCGCCTATTAAAAGATTCCTTAATAAAATTTAAAGCGGTTTAACTAACGGTTAAACCGCTTTTTTTATTTATTACTATTATGTAATTCATATTTTTCTAAAACAATATTTCGTATTATTTAATTTTTGACCGCTATTAGTTTTAATATAAGTAAATTTTAATTATTCGTTAAATATTAAACTTTATTATTGCATATTCGTATATAATATAAGGCTGGCCAGCTGATATTGTCAATTAACAAATTAAATTAACTATCATTCACATTCTCATGAAAAAAAAGTTACTATTTAAAACCGGCTTTGCCGCCGTGTTATTGGCTTCGGTATTATTTGCATGTACTAAAAGCAACCAAACAGCTGATGTAAAACTACAAACGACAAGTGAAATATCAGCAAGTACGCTTAAAAGTATTTCAGACCTTGGTTTTAGTACAACAGAAGCACGAAAAGTTGACGGCGGTTACCTGGTTGAAGGCGACATTTTGTTAACCGACGAGAACCTGACCACAGCAAGTACAAGCCCGAATGTTCGTATCGCTGAAACAGAGCAGTACCGAACCACTAACCTGGTTAAGAATCTGCCACGTACAGTTACCGTATCAATATCAAACCTGCCAGCAGTGTATGGTACCGCTACCCAAAATGCAATTGCACGTTACAATGCGCTTAACTTAACCCTTAAGTTTCAGTTTGTGAGCAGTGGCGGGCAAATACAGGTAGTAGGATTTAACCAGGGCCCAAGCGGTGGTTACATTACTTTAGGTTCTTCGGGCTTCCCAACTTCTGCGGGCAACCCATACAGCCAAATAAAAATGAACACCAATGCTGCCGCCTATGGCACCAATCCAAATGTTTACTACTTAACATCGGTTTTACAGCATGAAATAGGCCATTGCATTGGTTTCCGCCATACCGATTACTTTAACCGTGCTTACAGCTGTGGCGGAGCTGCATCAAACGAAGGTGCCTCAAACGTGGGCGCTGTACACATCCCAGGTACACCATCAGGCGCTGATGCTGCTTCCTGGATGCTGGCCTGCTCAAACGGCGGCGACCGCACCTTTAATGCAAATGATAAAATTGCGCTTAACTATTTATACTAAAAACAGCATTGCTTTTAAGTATATAAGTAATTAATTTTACAATAAAGGGGAGCATTGTACTCCCCTTTATTGTTGTGCTGATTATATCTATGATAAAACATCTCACCTGTTTTGCGCTGCTTATATCATGTTTTCACCATTCATGGGCGCAAAAAAGTAATGATGATAAATTAATTGCTAAAACGTACTCCAATATTTCTTCCCCGCTTAATAAACAGGATACTTTACATTACTACCTGGTAAAATTTAACAATCCTCCTAACCAAAAAAATTTACGCCTTTTAAAAAGGGTATCGTATAATTACTACATCATTGCATCGCATGATAGTGTTATTGCAGGAAAAGACATCCTCAGTGTTGCTTCTTCAAATAGTTTATGGAAGGCTGATGATGGGCTGGTACAACTGAGCCAGAAACATCCTAATGCTACAAAGCTTATTAACTTAGTGGTTAAAAAGCAAAGCCCTGCTCTGCTTAACCTGATAAAAAATAACGGTACCATTACAGGTACATCAGGCAATATATTTACGGTAAAAGTTACTTTAAAACAACTGTCTGCTTTATTAGCGCATCCGGATATTGTTTTTGCAAGTACAGTACGCCAGGCACATGAAGAACTGGTTATTAACGATATTGACCTCGGCTCAAATAATATATCGGCCATTGCTGATAACTATCCCGGCATTAACGGAGCAGGTATAAACGTAAGTTTAAAAGAAGATAAGTATGATGAGGCCGATCTTGACCTGCTTGGCCGATCTTTTACTTCTGTATCTCCTTCTGATAAAATATCAGGGCACGCTACTATTATGACCACCCTTATTGGCGGCAATGGCAATTCATTCATCAGAGGATTAGGATCGGCCCCGGCGGTTAAATTTACCTCATCAAATTTTGCAAGGCTGCTGCCTGATACTGTTACCGCTTTTAAAACCTACCACATAAGCGTCCAAAATCATTCATACGGAACCGGGATAGAGAACTTTTATGGCATTGAAGCCGAAGAGTATGATAAGCAGGTATATGAAACAGATTCATTAATACACGTGTTTTCATCCGGCAATATTGGTACTACAACCCCCGCAACAGGTTTATACAGTGGTATAGCAAACAGCGCCAACCTGTCGGGCACGTTTAAGCAGGCTAAAAATGTACTGGTTGTTGGCGGCACAGGTCGCACCAATATACCAGAGGCACTTAGCTCGGCAGGACCGGCTTATGATGGTCGTATAAAACCAGAGATAATTGCTGATGGAGAAGACGGAACATCGGGCGCAGCAGCGCTTACAACAGGCGCAGTAGCATTATTGCAACAAGCCTATAAAAAACAATATAACAAGTTACCATCAGCAGCATTAATAAAAAGTGTTCTGATAAATTCAGCAGATGATATTGGCATACCCGCTGTTGACCATAAAACAGGTTACGGCAAGCTGAATGCCCTTGAGGCTTTAAGAACAATTAATGATAACCGTTTTAAAACCGGTTCTATTGCTAATAAACAACAAACCATTTACCAGGTTACTGTTCCGCAAAATTGCCGGGAACTAAAAGTGTCTTTAGCATGGGCAGATGTGCCTGCCGTGCTTAACGCACCCACAGCCCTTATTAATGATTTGGATTTGTACTTAACCACGCCCTCAGTCAGTACATTGCTACCTTGGACATTAAGTACCTTCCCTAACCCAGATTCCTTATTAAAACCCGCTATTAGGGCGCGCGACTCGTTAAATAATACCGAGCAGGTAACATTGCAAGATCCACCGACAGGTACTTATACCATCCATATATCGGGCAATAAAGTAACAACGGCCTCACAGTCTTTTTATGTAGCTTACCAAGTCCGCCTTGCTAACCAGTTTGAATGGACATCGCCATCAGGGAATAATAAAATTTTTGCTGCTGAAGATAATTACCTGCGCTGGCAAAATACTTACAACACTACAACAGGCAATTTAAGCATCAGTTATGACCGCGGTATCACCTGGGCAAAAATAGCTGATGTGAATCTGAAGGATAATTTTTATAAGTGGACGGCTCCTGACGTTTTCATGCCTGCCATGCTTAAAATGACCATTAACGGTATAGACCATATCAGCAAGGAGTTTGTTATTTCAAAGCCGCTGAGTTTAAACGTGGGTTATAATTGTACCGATGGCACTTTATTACACTGGAACCCGCAACCGGGGGCTGTGCGGTATACCATTTATATAATAAAGGATAATGTGCTACAACAGCTTACTACATCGGCAGATACTTCTGTTATTATACCTGCGCAAATGCAATCATCAAAATATTTTGCGGTAAGTGCACAGGGTAATGGTTTTGAAGGGATAAAAAGTTTCACTATTGATGCTACCAGCCAGGGCGTTGGCTGTTATGTAAAAACGCTACTGGCTAACATTGCCGACAATAAAAGCATAGCACTTAACATCACTTTAGGCAGTGTATTAAATCTCAAATCCATCATCTGGGAAAAACTAACCGGCACCAATTTGTATACCGTGTTAGGAAGCACCAACATTAACACAAATATGCTGGCTTACAGCTTTACAGATGCTGATCCTAAAAAAGGCATCAATTATTATAGAGCAAAACTTACTACGGCAGATAATAAAATAATATATTCCAACCTGGCGAGCGCCACACTTTTACAAAGCAATCAATTTACCTTGTTTCCTAACCCGGTTACTACACAATTAACTATACTAACCGGAGAGCAAAAAGATTTTGAGATAGTATTTTATAACTCTGCTGGAAAATTAAGTTTAAGGCAAACATTTAATGGGTTGCAAAATAATATTCCTATAAATCTAATTCCGGGCGCTTATGTGTGCGCTATAACACTTAACGGGAAAATAATTTTCACTACAAAAATTATAAAGGCGCTATAAACCAATACCTTTTAAGAGTCTCATATAATATTTTAACATAAATTAACGTAATCATTTTTGATTACTAAGAATTTAGTTATAAATTGCCATACCTTAAATCCTTATATGAAATTAACTATTACTTTATTGGCTTATTTATGCCTGTTATCTTTTACAACATTTGCTCAAACATCTACCACAGTCAAAGCACCTAATTTAGTTAAAGGTATTATCATTGATAGTGCCTCAAATGCTAAGCTGTCAAATGCTTCTATCAGCGTATTAAGAGCAAAAGATTCAACATTAATTAAATTTACCCGCGCAACAACTAATGGTAGTTTTACTGTAAACAATATGGGTACTGGTAAATTTATCCTGCTGGTTACCTACCCCGCTTATGCCGACTATGTGGAGAACTTTACTTTAGATTCGGTTAAAGCACAACGTAGCTTTGGTAATATAGATCTGCAATTAAAAGCAAGGCTGTTAAATACCGTTTTAGTTACCGGCCGTGTGGCAGCTATTAAAATAAAAGGCGATACCACTGAGTATAACGCCAAGGCATTTACTATACAACCTAACTCAAAGGTAGAGGACTTGCTAAAACAACTACCCGGTATACAGGTAGATAAGGATGGTAAGATTACCGCTCAGGGCCAAACAGTAAGCAAAGTACTGGTTGATGGCGAAGAGTTTTTTGGTGATGACCCTACACTTGTTACTAAAAATATTCGTGGTGATATGGTAGATAAGGTACAGCTTTACGATAAAAAAAGCGACCAGGCTGCTTTTACCGGTATTGATGATGGACAAAAGACCAAAACTATTAACATCAAACTAAAAGAGGATAAAAAGAACGGCTATTTTGGCAAAATTGATGCCGGTGTTGGTACTGATGGGTATTATCAGGGCCAGGGCTTATTTAATAAGTT
>JAQBNY010000301.1 GCA_028288315.1 Mucilaginibacter sp. | reverse complement strand
ACATTGAAGTATCTGGTGTTAAATCACAAGCTATCATTAAAGATATGCAGTTCCACCCATTAACGGAGCAGCTTATCCACATCGACTTTTTATTGTTAGATGAAAAGAAACCGATCACTATCGAGATTCCTGTAAAATTAACAGGTACTTCTCCGGGTGTTAAAGTGGGTGGTAAATTAGTGCAGAAATTACGTAAACTGCGTGTTAAAGCTTTACCTAAAGATCATTTAGATAACATCGAAATTAGCATCAGCGAACTTGAGGTTGGTAAATCAGTACGTGTAGGTGATATTAAGTTAACAAACCAAACTATCACTAACGCAGCAGAAGATACAATTGTATCTGTAACTACTTCACGTGCATTACGCCAGGCTGAACAAGAAGCAGGCAAAAAATAATCTTTTTTTAGACTATTAAAAAAGCGATGGAATTTCCATCGCTTTTTTTTTTGATAATAGACGAGGGATAAAAGACAAACTCAAATCACCGCTTTTATCAATTCTATTTCATAAGCGACAAGTCTTTCTGCTTCCAGTCTTTTATCTTTTGTCTCAAAGTTTATCTTTGCTCCAGAAAATGAAATATTTAATTGTTGGTTTAGGTAATATAGGGCCCGAGTATGCCGATACCCGGCACAACATAGGTTTTATGGTGCTTGATGAGTTTGCTAAGCAGGAGGGTGCAAAATTTTATAATATGCGCCATGCTTATTATACCGAAGTAACGTACAAAAGCAGGGTATTGCACCTAATTAAACCAACTACCTATATGAACCTTAGTGGCAAGGCCCTCAACCACTGGATGAAGGAATTGAAAATTCCGATAGAAAATGTATTAGTAATTGTTGATGATATTGCTTTACCGCTTGGCACACTACGCCTTAAACCTAAAGGCAGTGCCGCGGGCCATAACGGTTTAAAACACATTGAGGCTACTTTAGGCAGTAATGAATATGCCCGCCTGCGTTTTGGTGTAAGTGATAATTACCCAAAAGGCCGCCAGGTTGATTATGTATTAAGCGGATTTGATGACGACGAAAAGGCCGAACTGCCCGCACTGATAGACCGTTCTATAGGGATGGTAAAAAGTTTTGCCACCATTGGTACCGAACTTACCATGACTAAATTCAATAAGTAATTAAATGTTACCTGGATTAATTAATTTGCGGGCATGAAAGTTTATGGTATTACTAATTGCAATACAGTTAAAAAGGCCCTTGATTGGTTAAAGGCAAACAATGTGGCTTACGAGTTTCAGGATTTTAAAAAGCTGGGCGTAAGCACCGATAAGCTGAATGAATGGGATGCAAAGGCCGGCTACGAAAAATTCATGAATAAACAAGGCCTTACTTGGAAACAGCTAGATCCTGCTGTTAAAGAAAGCATTAAAACTAAAGATGATGCCCTGCAATTGTTACAGCAAAAAACCAGCATGATTAAACGCCCGGTTATTGAGGATGGTGATTTTCTGTTTTTTGGTTTTGATGAAGCCGCCTACGCAAAACACTTTAATATTTAATAAAAACATCAAATAATTTAAGCATTGCAATAAGGTAACAATACGTTTACCCGTTGTATACAATAGTATTATTGCAGTATACTTGCTTAAACAATTATTATTAAAAGATGAGATTTAAACTGATTGCCAGCTTTTCACTGGCTATACTAAGTATTAGCAGTGTTAGTCAGGCACAGCAAACACCCACCGCAACTCCGCCAGCCCCAGTATCAAGCTATAATTACCATGATGCTTTCGCGCCTTTATTTTACACTAAAAATGGCTCGGAATTTCGTGCTGCAGATGGTCAGCCGGGCCCAAAATACTGGCAAAACCGTGCCGACTACCAATTGGCAGCCAAGCTTAATGACCAAACCAACGAAGTTACCGGTACAGAAGTTTTAACGTATACTAATAATAGCCCGCAGCGCTTAAGCTTTTTGTGGATGCAGCTTGATCAGAACCTTTTTAAGTCTGATTCAAGAGGTACAGCTATTATTCCGCCAACTGGCAGCCGTAATGGTGGCCGCGGTTCAATGACGGAAGGAGGCTACAAAATAAAATCAGTAAAAATGCTAGGCGCTAAAGGTAAGCCTGCGGTTGAGCTGAAATTTATGATCAATGATACTCGTATGCAGGTATTTTTGCCAAAAGCAGTAACACCAAACGGCGGACAAATAAAATTAAATATTGAGTACTCATACATTGTTCCTGAATATGGATCTGACCGTACCGGTATCCAAAATACTAAAAATGGTAAAATATATACCATTGGACAATGGTACCCACGCATGTATGTATATGATGATGTAATGGGATGGAATGCGTTGCCTTATACAGGGCCAAGCGAGTTTTACCTGGAGTATGGCGATTTTGACCTGAGTATTACCGCGCCTGCTAACCACATTGTAGTAGCAAGCGGTGAATTGTTGAATCCGCAGGATGTGTATACTCCTGAGCAAATAAAACGCTGGGCTCAAGCTGCAAAAAGCGAGAGTACAGTGATTATTCGTTCTGCCGATGAGGTAACCAACCCTGCATCGCGCCCAGCAGGAAAAAAGGAACTTACCTGGAAATTTAAGATCAAAAACGCACGCGACGCTTCATGGGCATCATCTGCCTCGTTTATTGTTGATGCCGCCAAAATGGATTTGCCAAGTGGTAAAAAATCAATAGCTATATCAGCCTACCCTATTGAGAGCAATGGCAATGATGCATGGGGAAGATCTACAGAGTATGTTAAAAAATCTATCGAGTATAACTCGCAAAAATGGTTTGAGTATCCTTACCCTGCGGCCACTGCTGTTGCCGGTATAGTTGGCGGTATGGAGTACCCGGGTATTGTTTTTTGTGGCTCAAGAGCAAAGGGCCGTTCACTTTGGGGGGTTAATGACCATGAATTTGGCCACACGTGGTTCCCAATGATAGTAGGCTCAAATGAGCGCTTATATGGCTGGATGGATGAAGGCTTTAACACCTTCATTAACACCTTAAGCACTGCCGACTTTAATAAAGGCGAATACGCGTCTAAAAACGCGGTTGATATGCAAAAAGTAGGCGCGGCCGTAACAAGACCAACCCTTGAGCCGGTATTAAGTAACCCCGAAAACTTAAAGGAAGTTAATAACGGCACCCTGTTATATTTTAAACCGGGTACAGGCTTAACATTATTGCGCGAGCAGATTTTAGGCCCCGAGCGTTTTGATTTTGCATTTAAAACCTACGTAGCCCGTTGGGCATTTAAACACCCAACACCTGATGACTTTTTCCGCACTATGGAAAATGCTTCGGGAGAGAGCCTGCAATGGTTCTGGAGGGGCTGGTTTGTAAACAACTGGCGTTTAGATGTTG
>JAQBNY010000298.1 GCA_028288315.1 Mucilaginibacter sp. | reverse complement strand
AACATAAACTGCCAATTATTGATATTTTAAATGACGATGCTACGCTGAATGAGAAAGCACAGATATTAGTAGGTGAGGACCGTTTTACTGCACGCAAGAAGATAGCTGTATTGCTTGAAGAGGCTGGTGCTTTAGCTAAAACAGAAGATTATACATCGCAAATTGGTTTTAGTGAACGTACCAATGCTGTTATTGAACCAAAACTTTCTATGCAATGGTTCTGCAAAATGCAGGAGCTGGCCAAGCCAGCCTTGGAATATGTGTTAGATGGCGAAGTAAAGTTGATTCCGGAGAAGTTTATTAATACCTACCGCCACTGGATGGAGAATGTTAGGGACTGGAATATAAGCCGCCAGTTATGGTGGGGTCAACAAATACCTGCTTACTATTTGCCAAATGGTGAATTTGTAGTAGCTAAAACAAAAGAGGAAGCTTTAGAAATAGCCAAACAGACCACAGGCAACACACAACTGACAACTGATGACTTAACACAGGACGAAGATGTTTTAGATACCTGGTTTTCATCAGGCTTATGGCCCATCTCTGTTTTTGATGGAGTACGTAATCCGGATAATGCCGAGATAAATTATTACTACCCAACAAATGATTTGGTTACCGCTCCTGAGATATTATTCTTTTGGGTAGCGAGAATGATCATGTCTGGTCATGAGTTACGCAAGCAAAAACCATTCAATAACGTATACCTTACCGGTATTGTTAGAGATAAGCTGGGCCGTAAAATGTCAAAATCATTAGGTAACTCGCCTGATCCGCTTGATTTGATAGATAAGTACGGCGCCGATGGCGTTAGAGTAGGTATGTTACTTTGCTCGCCTGCCGGTAACGACCTAATGTTTGACGAAAGCTACTGTGAGCAGGGCCGTAATTTTGCCAATAAAATATGGAACGCCTTTAAACTAATTAAAGGCTGGCAGGTTGATAGCAGACTGAAAAACCCTAATGCAATTGCCATTGAATGGTTTGAGAGCCGCTTTAATAATGCTTTAGTTGAAATTGAGGATAACTTTAAGCAATACCGGTTGTCTGAAGCATTAATGGCTACTTACAAGCTGGTATGGGACGACTATTGCGCCTGGTATCTTGAAATGATAAAGCCTGCTTATCAGCAGCCTATTGATAGCGAAACATATGCTCGCACTGTTGCCTTCTTTGAGAACATCCTCAAAGTGCTGCACCCCTTTATGCCTTTCATAAGCGAAGAACTTTGGCATGATGAATTATTTGGCCAGCGTGCCGAATTGGATTGCTGTATTGTTGCACAATTGCCAAACAGGGGGCAAGTAAATACCCGTCTTAATAACGAGGTAGAGATTATACAACAGGTTGTAACCCAGATAAGAAATACTCGTAACAGTAAACAACTTTCGCCAAAAGAGGCATTGCCATTGGCTGTAAAGGTTAACTCGGCCATTGATTATGATAAGTATCAGCCTATAATTAAACAGTTAGGTAATATCACTGAATTAACTTTGGTTGCCGAAGCTGTTAGTGGTGCAAACAGTTTTATTGCAGGTACTGATGAGTTTTATATTATACTTAACATAGCTGTAGATGCAGTTGCCGAAGGTGCCCGTTTGGAAAAAGAAAGGGAATATTTACTAGGATTCTTAAAATCAGTTAACGCCAAATTAGGTAACGAGCGATTCATGGCAAATGCCAAACCCGAAATTATTGAAATTGAAACCAGAAAGAAAGCTGATGCCGAAGCTAAGTTGAAAATATTGGAAGGTAATTTAGCGGCTTTGGCAAACTAATTACATAACTCAAGCGGGCATGAATGATTACCTATTTAAGCCATTCATGCCCGATGATTTATTGAGAAGATACAAAGCCTGTTCCAAAGTTTAAGCCAGTTAAATACTCTTATAAGCAGGCAGTTCCTCTATAAACTTATAGCTTTCGTTTTTAAAATCAATATGGCAAAAATAATGCTGTAGCCCGTTACTTACTACCAACAAGGTAACTTTATGTACCATGTTGTAACGGGCGGCCTGGTCAAATGTAGCCTGGCTTATAGATACCGATGGTGCTTTGCATTCAACCAGTAATATTTTTTCTCCGGATGAATTAAAAACTACAATATCTGACCGCTTTGCCTGGCCGTGGAGTTTAAGCCCACCCTCCAGTTTGATAAGTGATTTAGGGTACCCCTTTTGAATGATAAGGTATTGCACAAAGTGTTGCCTAACCCATTCTTCGGGAGTGATGATGATATTTTTCTTCCTTATCTCATCAAACAAACTCAGCTGCCCGTTCTGGTCGGTTAACTTAAATGGGTAGGGCGGCAGGTTAAGAGGAAGTAGTAAATCCATTATTATGTCAAAAGTAAAAAGTAAAAGTCAAAAGTGTCATTATAAGATACATAATCTTTCTTTGTGGTGATGCCGGGATAAAAAACATCTTATTAGCTTTAAATAGCTTTTTACTTTTTACTTTTGATTTTTAACTTACAACCATGACTGCTCCCGAAATTATAAAAGATCTTAAGAACCGTAAGTTTAAACCCTTGTATTTATTGCATGGTGAAGAACCTTATTTTATTGATCTGATAAGTAATTACATTGAGCATAAAGTACTTTCAGACGCAGAAAAGGGCTTTAATCAAACTGTATTGTACGGTAAAGATACCGATATTATGACGGCTATAAACGCCGCGAAACGCTATCCCATGATGAGTGATTACCAGGTAGTATTGGTAAAAGAGGCGCAAGATATGAAATGGGGCCGGGATGATGACGACAAAAAGAGCATCAATCCGCTGTTAGCTTACCTCGAAAACCCCTTGTCCAGCACCATACTGGTGTTTTGCTATAAGTACGGTAAGTTTGATAAGCGTAAGAAAACATACAAAGCTATTGATAAGAACGGGCTGATATTTGAATCGGCAGCGTTGTATGACAGTAAAATACCTGCATGGATAGAAGACTACATTACAGGCAAGAAATATAAGATAAGTCAACAGGCATCGGCTATGCTGGCTGAATATTTGGGGAATGATCTTTCAAAAATTGCTAATGAGCTGGAAAAGCTAATGCTTAACGTAAGCATAGGAGAAGAGATAACACTTAAGCATATTCATGATAACATTGGAATAAGTAAGGAATATAACGTATTCGAACTGCAATCGGCCTTAACTAAAAAGGATGCCTTTAAAGTGAACCAGATTGTGAATTACTTTGAGGCTAATCCCAAAGCTAATCCTATTGTACTTGTATTAGGCAACCTGAATAATTTTTTCAGCAAGGTGCTGGCTTATCATTATGTAAAAGATAAATCGCCGCAGAACCTTGCCCGTGAACTGGGCGTTAATCCGTATTTTTTGAAAGATTATGAACAGGCTGCAAGGGGATATAATTTGGGTAAAACCTTTCAGATAATTAGCTACCTGCGCGAGTATGATATGAAAAGTAAAGGAGTAGAATCAAATACCGACCATGGGGGTTTAATGAAAGAGCTAATGTTTAAAATATTGCACTAACATTCTATTCATAATCTATTTTATCGTCCGCTCAACATGACTATTAACATCTTTAATAATATTATCTAATTCTAAGGCGCTTTGCTTTAGCATCTTAAGAGGCTCATCGAAATTATTGTTGTGCGGTAATAACTCCAGTGAGTTAATAATTCCCAATATATTGGCTAATGGTTTTCGTATAATATGTGAATTTACATAGGCTATCCGGTCCAGACTTTTATTTTTAAGATTGATTTGTTCCTCGCCATATTTTTGACTAGTAATGTCCTGAAAATACACTGTCAAACTCTCTACACCAGGATACACATTAAAACAAATCCATTTATTAAGAGGAGCAATATATTGCTCAAACTTTACGGTTTCTTTATGTTTTAATGATTGTTTAAATTGTTTAAATACCTGTAAATTACGATAGTATGGGTATATCTCCCACAGGCTTTTAAGTAGCACAGCTTCTCTCTTAATACAAAGAATCCGTTCGGCCTCTTTATTCCAATAAGTTATTTTTAATTTATTGTTTAATGTTATAAAACCATCTGTTATACTCTCCAGGGTTTCGTACATTTTATCTATAGCCTCAGTAAGTTTAATATCCTTATGTTTTTGGCCGGTAATATCATGTATAATAATCATTCGGCAGAGTTTGCCATTATAAGTAACGTTAAACGATGTGATATTTACATGAATGATTGAGCCGTCTTTTTTTACATGGGTTAGCTCTTTTTTAACAGTTTGCTTGTGCTTAATCGTTCTTATAAGATCAAGCATATCCTGTTGTTCTTGCAAGGGTCTTATGTTAGCTAAACATATATGGTTCAGGAATTCATCGCGTGTATATCCATAATGTTTTACTGCTGCCTCATTTACATCTTTAAAGCATAATGTATCCACCTCAACAATCCACATAGGGTTTGGATTATGATAAAATAGCACATTAAAGCTTGCATCAGCATCATCTATTTGTAAACAAGTATTCATCTAAGGAGTAGCAAAATATAGTCAAATCTATAAATTTGAAATTTATTTTTTAGTTAAATGGTTTATGTATATGTAATATAGGGCAATAAAAGCAGAAACATACTTAGATGTATTCCTGTAACATAAACATACTTAATACATAATGAGACGTTTAGCAATATATAAGGTATAGTTTGCTACCTTCTTTTGTTAACTTATCCTTAAGGTTGTTTTTTTGTTAATTATATATTAAGTACATATTAAATGGTATTGTCTTTTGTGGAATTGCCTGGTTATAGTATATTGTATTATCATATTATACCCTTATAAAAAAGCTGTATAAATAACTAGCATAAAATTTAATGCTATTTCTATTCTCCATGCTTTTTCTCATTTTTACCCCATCGTAATTTAAATATATGAATCATTGGTTAGTTAAGAGTGAACCTGTAAAATATAGTTGGGAAAAGTTCAATAAAGAGGGTCGCACATTTTGGGATGGCGTGCGAAATTACCAGGCGCGTAACAATCTTAAATTGATGAAGAAAGGCGACCTGGTGATGTGGTACCATAGTAACGAAGGTAAAGAAGTTGTAGGCATTGCCCGCATAATAAAAGAGTTTTACCAGGATCCCACCACCGAAGACCCCAACTGGGTAGTGGTTGATCTTGAACCAGTAGAAAGCCTTAAAAACCCTGTAACTTTAGAAAAAATAAAAGCAGATGAACGCCTAAAAGACATCGGCTTGGTAAGGCAAGGGCGCTTATCTGTAATGGCATTAAAGCGTGAGGAGTTTGACAGAATAGTTGAGCTGGGTAGCTAAAAAAGATACGGATTGATACGCAAATATTGCAAAAAGATACAAGATCATACAGATACGTGCATTTTTTATGCATTAAAAATGCACGTATAACATGAGCAATTTCTTGTCTAATTAATTGATCAGTCTTTTATAAATGGGATAGGCTCTCGCCGTCAAAACCGTTCGGCAAAAGTATGTTTGGGTTACTTATTTCTTTTGAGCGGCAAAGAACAGGGCTTTAAGTTCTGTAGCATCATCGGGTTTCATTCTGCCGCCTAATATTAGTCTTAGCTGCCTGCGGCGTAATGCGCCTTCATACAGTTCAACCTCTCCATCGGTTTCGGGCAATAAGGGAGGTACGGGTATTTTATGGCCATCCTGATCAAGCGCTACAAAAGTATAGTAGGCCTCGTTGCTTTTATTTCTGGTGCCTGAGGGTATGTTTTCTGCAAAAACATCCATTCTTACTTCAACAGAAGTGGTGAACGCGCGGGTTACTTTAGCTTCAATAGTAATCACATCTCCCAGTTTTATAGGGTGATGGAAAGATACATTATCAACAGATGCGGTTACCACTACACGGTTACAATGCTTTTGTGCTGATATTGCGGCGGCAATATCCATCCAGTGCAACAGGCGCCCACCCATTAAATTATTAAAAGTGTTGGTATCATTTGGTAATACCAGCTCGTTCATTATTGTATATGATTCTTTGGGCGCTTTTCCTTTCATGTATCAGTTTTTGTGCAAAGATAAGCTTTAGACGGATAGTATGTGCCTAAAAATACCTTAGCAACAGGGGCTCATTTTTTAGTCATAGCCTACCCGATAGATTCGCCATTTTTTGCAGTGTTCAAATAAGATCAGGAAGCTCTAGCGAGCTAAACACATTTATATAAATTTTCTATAAACAGGACGCTCTGATAGAACGATATTGAATAAATTATTTAAGGCTCTGGAAGAGCCGCGTGTTTATAGAAAGCATCCTAATGATATTCTTTGGGCTCCAGCGGAGCCGCCTATTCTATTGACCTGTGGTAGTCAGTAAGCTATAACCAACCAATTCTTCCCAACGCGAGCCCGGCGGGCGGTAATAAACCAGCAACTGGTACTCGTTCTCGGTCTCAAAGTAGTTGCCCTCTAACAGGGTATCATCAGGCTTGCGGGTAGCATTGCTCACCCATACATACTGGTAATCATAAACGCCTTGCTTTAAAAACAGGTTAGTATAAAACCTGCCCCTGCTGTCAAACTGCATCCGACTGTGCTCATCAAGCTTATAATCATTAAACTGACCTATAATGTAAGGCGTACCATCAGCATCAGACCGGTTGGCTGCCAGACTAAAATATACGTGCGCATAATCGGCATCGGTACGCGGGTCGCGGCCATCCTGGTTCAGGATAAAGAATTTGCCATCATTATCGTACAGCAAAATATAATTAGGCAGGTTACGTGGAGGGTCGCCTAATAGCATTACGGTGTTGGCGGTATCTTTATAGATCTTGGCAATACGTTGAGAATTAAGTTTTAAGGTACGGGTATCAAAAAGCCTGAACTCGTTACGACCAGGGAAATCATTTATATTAATATCAGTATAAACCAGCTGAGTGCCTCGAATGTAGGTAGGCTTGGAATTCATCATACCTGTTTCGGGCCGGGCATTTTGCATTACTAACACCCTGATATCCGTATTGGGGTTTTGCACTTGCAGGCCTGAATACTGTACCGTAAAGTTAACTTTTTGATTAGTGCGCCTTGCCGATACATTATTGGATGCAATGATATTAGCCGCTACTGATACCTTTTGATTTACCACATATAAACGGCGGGTTAAGAGCATTTTAGATTGATCGCCGTCTTCATAAACCTTCAGTATATAATTGCCGGGTAGTTTTGGCGCGATATTACTATTGGGGATCGTAACCTCATAATGAGTATATTTTTGGAACGTTCCTGATGAGTAGGTATAATTAGAGATACGGTCGTCGGTAAATGATTGCAGGTATTCGGCAGGTGAGAGGCGCGACGAGTTCCAGTTGGCATCGCAATGCTCAAGGGTGTAATAAAAAGTTTTGCTGCCGCCGTTTAAATCGTCAAAACCCAAAACAACCTGGTCGTTTGTATTTAAAGCAATTATAGGGAACGAGGCTTCTTTAGATGCGTTATAAAATTCAACGCTTTTTATCTCATGTCTAAAAACGTTGTTAATATAGGGAAATTGGGCAAAGGTTACTGTGCAGGTTAAAAGAGCAAGTATTAAAAGATAAATGACTTTTTTCATTATCACAATAATACCAAAAAACGCTGTCATGCTGAATTTGTTTCAGCATCATTTTATGAAATGCAGCTTTATTAATAACTCCGGCCGGAGGCCTTATAATAGTTGCCACTCGGCAGGAGCCGAGCGGCTGTATTTATTTTCTTTCCCTTCCCGCTGCCGGCGAAAGGAACTATGCTTCCAGTTCCATTATCTGGTCGGCAAGGGCTTCCCATCTTTGTTGAATTCCACCCAGTTCCATTTTCTTAAGCTGGTAGTTGTTGTTTATTTGCTTAAGCTTTTCGGTTTGGTTAAATATTTTTTCATCAGCCAGCTGTGCTTCCAGTTCCTTAATTTCTTTTTCAAGCTCGGTAACAGTGGCTTCAATTTTTGTAAGATCCTGGTTAAGCTTTTTAAGCTGTTGTACTTTGTTATCGTTTGGCTGTTGCTTAACAGGTTCCGGCTTTTTCTCTTCCTTTTTTGGCTGAGGGGCAGGTGCAACTACTTTAGGGTCTAACTTACGTTTAGCATTCCACTCATCATACTCGGCGTAAGTGCCAGGGTATTGTTTTATTTTTTGGTCCTCAATAAACCAAATTTTGTTGGCCACATTATCAAGGAAGTACCTATCGTGCGATA
>JAQBNY010000287.1 GCA_028288315.1 Mucilaginibacter sp. | reverse complement strand
AACATACAGGTAATGCTAAAGCTGGGCCGTGCACAGGGTGTATGTATGGCGGCGGCATTATCCCGTAACGTTACCATTACAGAGTACTCGCCGCGTAAAATAAAGCAATCAATAACCGGGAACGGTAATGCCACTAAAGAACAGGTAGCCGCTATGCTGCAAACCCTGTTAAAGTTTACCGAAACGCCCGACTTTTTAGATGCTACCGATGGCCTGGCAGTAGCTGTTTGCCATTCTTTCCAAAAAATTATTACCACCTCTTCATCCTCATCAAAAGGCAAAAGCAAAAAAGCTTATTCGGGCTGGGAAACTTTTGTTAAGGATAACTCGGCAAGGGTAAAAGGCATTGCCAAGTAAGCTCTACAAAAACATTTCCCTTACTTCCTGCCAGTTATTAACACGCACATCCCAGTCCTCTTTTAAATTATGACTGGCGGTAAATAGTACACCCTGTCCAATAAATCTTTTAAAGTGCCTTACATTGTCATCAATAAGGTAATCGGCATTGATAATGCTTTTATCTCCACAAAAAACAATATTTGTCCAGGAGATGTATGGGAAATGGTCTTTTAGCCATTTCACTTTTGGCAAAAGAGAGTTAGGGAACTCCATAGCCGCGGTGGTAATAAATATCTCGTATTTTTCGTGCAAGTCGCGTATTACTTCCTTACTGCCGGGTATAATGGCCAACTCCTTAAAAAAATCATCATGAAATACGTAATCCCTTATAAAGTCCTTATGTTCCGGCTGTATCAGATCCCTAAACCTTTTTGAACTTAACTGTTCTTCGGTAAATTCTATATCAAAATCACGTTTATACCATTCGGCAAAGCGGCCAATAGCGTCCGTAATTACCTCGTCCATATCAATAGCAATTCTTTTCATAGAGTAGTCTTAGATAGCCAAATATAGCACCTATCAGTTAGTATATTATTTAAAATATCGTTTTGATTAAGGGCAGCAATACAAGGTGTGCAAACTTCTTCAATTCTTTGTCCTTTCGTTCTTTATCTTTCATCCAATTTGTCTATTTATACTCTATCTCCACATCATCTGTTAAGGCATGGCCGGTGCAAGTGAGTATCCAACCTTTGGCAAGGTCATCATCTGTAAGTACTTCATTCTTTGCCATTTCTACCTTGCCGGTTTTACAAAAAGCAACACAAGCCGAGCAAATGCCGCTGCGGCAACTGTAGGGCAGGTATATTTTATTTTGAAGTGCGGCCTGTAAAATGGATTGGTTTTCGCCTGCCATTACATTATGCAGTTCGTTATTAAAATTTATGCGGATGTTTTTAGGCGGATAATTGGTATGGCTCCCGGTAACAGCTACGGTCTCTAAAACAAAATTTTCTTTGTGGATCTGTTGCGGTTCAATACCCATGTAACTTAATGTAAGCCGTATCATGCGCATATAAACAAAGGGGCCGCATAGGTAGAACTCTGCTTTGTTTCTGCTAAAAACAATTTGATCATTCACCAATCGCTCAACAATTAAATTGTTAAGTCGGTTGGCATCGCTGCTAAGCAGATAGGTGATATTAAGCCTGTCGGGAAATTTTTCGGCAAGTGCATTCAACTCATTATTAAAAATAACCGACTGCCTGTCCAAACTACTGTATATCAGATGTATCTTGCTTTTACCGGGACGGTTTAGCATATATTTTAGTTGCGAAAACACAGGGGTTATGCCACTGCCCGCGGCAAAGAACACTATATCTTTTTCGGCTTCAATATCTTTTAGGGTGAACACCCCTGCTGGCTTAACCGCAATAATTATATCGCCAACCTTAACTTTAGTGAGCAGGAAACGGGATATCTCACCATTGGTAATGCGTTTAACAGTAATGGCCAGCCTGTCCTCGTCTGGCGATGAGCTTAGAGAATATGACCGGCGCACTTCCTCACCATGATGATTGAACACCAGTGTAATAAACTGCCCGGCCTTGTAATGAACTTTTTTACCGCGCGTATCAACTAAATAAAAAGTAGCCACATCTGGCAGTTCCCACTTTATTTCATCAACTCTTAAATTTAATAACTCCTGGTTCATTAAAGTATTTATTCATCTTCAAGTGACCACACTTTGAAGAAATAATTCTTGTAGTCACTCGGCTCCAGCCGAGTGACCGTTATAGTTTTTAAGGAATAAACAATTTATACCTTGCTTTTTCAACAGTCCTCAAATAGTCCTTGCCATTTAACTCACCCCGACTACGCTACGCTAGTCGATCCTTTCTGCTAACGCAAAGAGGGTGAGTTACCTTTTAACCCTCTTTGCGCGCAGCGTAGAGAGGGTGGTTGAGCGAAGCAAAGACCGGGTGAGTCAAATCGCCGACACCCGACTGACACTGTTTCTATTTTATATCCTAATCACCAGTTTTCCAAACTGCCTTGAGCTTCCCATTTTGTCAAAAGCTTTCGCAGCCTCAGCAAGTGGAAAAACCTCATCAATTACAGGTACAATTTTATGCTCCTTTACAAAATCGAGCATCGCTTTAAATTCCTCAGATGTACCCATAGTGGTACCAATAATTTGCAACTGTTTCCAAAATATTGTCCGGGCATTTATTTCGGGTATGTTTCCGGCAGTACCACCAAAAAATACTATTCTGCCTCCGGGACAGCACAGGTCAGGTATCTTAGCAAAATCAGGACCTAAAGCACTATCCACTATTACATCAAAGCCGCCGCCCGCAAAATGCTTTAATTCCTCGGCCCAATCCTGTGCTTTGTAGTTTACTCCGGCTGCTGCACCCAATTGTTTGGCCATCTCTATCTTCTCGCCACTGCCCGATGTTACAAACACCTGGCAACCCGCAGCTAGCGCCCATTGTAATAAAAACGTTCCAGTGCCCGCACCCACACCTACAACCAGTACCTTTTCGCCTTTTTTAATTTTAGCTTTTGTAAATAATGCACGGTATGCGGTTAACCCTGCCAATGGCAATGCCGCGGCTTGCTCCCAGGTTAAATGAGCAGGTTTTGGATACAGGTATTCGGCTTTAACTAATACAAATTCGGCTAAAGTACCATTATCCGGCAGACCTAAAATTTTAAATTCTTTTGATTGAAATTCAGCATGCTCTCCCCAGTTAAGTGATGGATTGATTATGACTTCTTTATTAAGCCACTCAATTGCGCCATCACCCGCTTCGGCAACAATACCAACACCATCGGCACCTAATATGGTAGGATATTTTATTCCGGCATATTTACCTACTGTGATCCAGTAATCGCGGCGGTTTAATGCGGCGGCTTTTACTTGTACCAAAACCTCACCCGGACCGGGAATTGGCTTCTCAACTTCTTTATATGCTAAAGGGTTCTCTGCTGATTCTAAAACGATGGCTTTCATAGATGAATTCTTCATTATGTCATTGGGAGCGTGGTAATCTCGTCGCTAATGCATAACTGCTTTGCATACAACGAGATTGCTTCGTCGTTTCACTTCTCGCAATAACATGTTTGTTATTTGTTAAAAATTAAAAAAGCGGCAGAATTGTTTCCAAATCCTGCCGCTTTTCAAATGAACGCAAAGCTTAATTATGCTATAGCTTTGCTGTATAATTCTGAAACCTGGTTCCAGTTAATTACATTCCATATAGCTGCCAGGTAATCCGGACGACGGTTCTGATACTTTAAGTAATACGCGTGTTCCCAAACATCAATACCTAAAACTGGTGTACCTTTTACTTCGGCAATGTCCATTAATGGGTTATCCTGGTTAGGGGTTGATGTAATGGCCAACTTTTTATCGGCAGTAACAATTAACCATGCCCAGCCAGATCCAAAACGGGTAGCACCTGCTTCAGATACTTTAGTTTTAAAATCAGCAAATGAACCAAAGGTGCTTTTTATTGCATCAGCTAACGGGCCTGTTGGCTCGCCGCCACCATTTGGAGATAATAATGTCCAAAACATGGTGTGGTTGTAGTGGCCACCACCATTGTTACGTACTGCAGGCGGAAATTTTGAAATATTTTTGATGATGTCTTCAATCTTTCCCTCTGCTTCTGGTTTACCTTCCAAAGCCTTGTTCAGATTAGTAACATAAGCCTGGTGATGTTTACCATGGTGAATTTCCATAGTAGCTTTATCAATATGTGGTTCCAGTGCATCGGTAGCGTAAGGTAACGCCGGTAGTGTAAATGCCATAATATTTAAAATTT
>JAQBNY010000267.1 GCA_028288315.1 Mucilaginibacter sp. | reverse complement strand
TGCCGCCGCCATCCTCATCGCCGGGGATACCGAAGATGCTGTCTTTATACCATACATCAAGTAAAAAACGGATACGTTTTTGAGTTTTCCATGGTGCGCCTACGTAATTATACAGGTAAGGGATATGAAAACTTGGCTCGTTACCCATAGAGTATTGGCCAACTAAACCGGTAGCATCAGGAAATTTGGACCAAAACTCATACCTGCTTCTACCAAGTCCTTCACGAAATGTTTGATCGAGTTTTTCTTGAAATTTATCTTTACTACCAAACAAACCGATTAATCCATCTATATCATGCTGAACCTGCCACAAGTATGTCCAGCCGTTATTCTCATCGTAAAATTCGCGCCCACCCATGCCGCCGTCAAACTTGGGGTCTATATCAATCCAGTTGCCATCTTTATCTTTTGGCATGAACATCTTTTTATCCGGGTTCCACAGGTTTTTGTAATTAGATGCCCGCTTTGTAAATGCAGCTATATCTGCAGGCTTTTTTAGTTCCGTTGCCAGCTGGCCTGCAGCCCAATCGTCATAACTGCCGCCAAGTGTTACGGCAACAGCCTGCCTTTTTTCAAAGGGGTGCACAAGGCTTACAGTTTCTTTTTCGCCCTTGTTTAATGCCGGGAAAAAGCCTTTAGTAAGATAAATATCTTCCAGTTCGGTTTTTGGGCCGTTCTTCCATGGCAGCATGGTAGCTTCATTAGCATTTTTAACAATGCCTTCATAAGCCTTTTCTATATCAAAGCCACGGATACCCTTGCGGTAAGCATCCAGAAACATAATTGTGGAATGGAAACCATTCATGCACGGGTTATCTCCAAACAAAACCGGGAAGGTTGGTACCCAACCGCTTTGCTGATACATGGTTACATAAGAGTTCAACATATCCGACTCCATGGCCGGGTTCAGTATAGTCCTCAAAGGATGCAATGCCAGATAAGTGTCCCAAACCCAGTCATCAACATAAAAGGGCTTACTGCTGTCATGCACCTTTTTATCATAACCGCTGTAATAATGCCCATCCTCATTAATATCAACCATGCGCTCGTTGCTTCGGTATAATGCGGTATAAAACGATCGGCGTTGCGCGGTGGTTCCGCCTTCTACCTGTATCTGGTTAATTACTTTTGCCCAGGCGTTTTTACCAGCCTGCATTAAAGCAGTAAAATCTACACCGGTGAATTCATCCTTAAAGTTTTGCATGGCCTGTTGCGGGCTAACATAGGATATGGCGTATTTAAACTCGATAACATCAGGTGCAGCGGACGAAAACGTAATGAACGATTTAGCGTCTTTTCCGTTTATAGCTGTTTGTTTAGATAGAGCACCATTTTCTACCACACCTGGTGTACCCTTAGCATTAAACTTCCCGTAAACGTAAATTTTAATATCGTCATGGTAGGTTTCCATACCGGTAACCTCATCGCCTCCGGCAAAGCTCCATTTAACGTCCCCTCTATTATATAGGTCAAATAAGATGCTTTTTGAATCACTTTTAGCAGGGAACGAAAACTTGTAGATACCCACTTTTTTGCCGGGGGCATACTCCACAGTTATGCCTTTATCAATAAGATAGGTTGAATAATACCAGGGATGAATAACTTCCAGGTCATGGTCGTATGGCATTTTCTGGCTCCATGAGGCAGCTGTAAGCGGCAAATTATCAGGCTTTATAGAGAATACCTCGCCCAGCCTGTGCGATACCATATTGAGCGGAAAACTAGCTATTTGATCGTCAATGTAATCGGCCCTTTTGGGGTACATTCTTATCATCTGATTGGGCAAATGCATAGTTGGCCGGGTGGGTTCCAACAGTTGCCCAACGTTTCCTATTCGCGGGTCTATGTAATCTAAATTACCAGTAGCGCTTGTTTGCGCATAACTAATATCCACCGCAGTTATGCAGTATAACGCACATAAAATAACCGGCCTTACTAACCGGGAAAAATTTATACCCATTTGATGTATTATAATTGGTTTATAACATCAAATTTGCGGAGAAACCTTAACAAATTATTAATAATTGATTAATTGGTTAATCAATTATCATTGTAACGCATTTATTCAAGAATTATGGGCAATGTGATTAAGCAGAGTTTATTTCTTACTCATATCAATCACGTCAGCTAAGCGGCTGGCCGGATTAACCTTTAACTTTGTAAGTTTTCCATTTACCACTTTACCTTCAACCGTTGTATTGTACGGAGCATTAAGTTTAAAATCAGCATCCCATCCTTTTGGCCATGCGGGCAATAGCATTATTTTTTTACCATCAACCTGCATAAGCATTTGCTGCAAGCCATTCTCGCCATTGCCACCATTGTCCTGATCGGGCATATAATCATTTCCCTTTACCCAAAAAGCAGGAAACTTAAGTGTAGGGTCTTTACGTGTAAGAGCAAAGCTCACATAATCTTTAGCTATGGCAGCATCCCCAATCATGGCAGCCTGTATAGGGTCTTGCACCCAACAGCCTTTTGAACGCTGCTTACGAGCGTTAAAGGTATTAACAGCCACATTTAAGCCAGGCTTACCTAAGCCGTATATCCTAAAGGGATATATAGCATACAATTCCGGGTTCTCACT
>JAQBNY010000245.1 GCA_028288315.1 Mucilaginibacter sp. | reverse complement strand
AGAATTGCCTTAAAGAGTAATATTGGGTGTTTATTTTTAATAAAAAGTTAGAATAACGAAACTCTAACAAAAATATTACGTAAAAAACGTAACTATTGATTAAAAATACCCCTAATGATTAAAAACTACTCAAAAAGTTTAGTGGCACTGGTATGTGCCGCCGGATTCGCACTTTCATCGTGCACAAAACTAGCGGATGTTCAGCCTCAACAGGCTCCCGCGTCTGCTTCAGCAACCACTGTGGCTGCTACAACTGCTACAACCCCGGTTCCCCCCCTGGCAGGATCCGGATTTATGTTAGGTATTAACGGTCACCCCGGTGATGCTCCTTACCTGGCTACTCCCGCAGCAAAACAGATTGAATTGCTTAAAGGCATGGGCATGAACTGGTACAGGATTAATCTGCAAACCACTTCTGACGGAACCATCGCGGCCTCATCAAGCACCTTGTTCAGTTCTTTACAGCAGGCCGCCGCCAGCGGTGCGGTAAACCTGCTGCCGATGCTGTACCCGCGTACACTCGATTTAGCGGACAGTGAAGCGGTGGCTTACGAAAAAGGAAGGGTACTGGGAAGCAACTTTGCGGCCAAGTATGGCCAGTACTTTACTTACTACGACCTGGGAAATGACCTGGAACTTAAGTTACTGTTACCCAATACCACCGGACGCACGGTAGCTAACTATGATGTGGCCAAATCAAACGTTACCGCTGCTTACTTAAAAGGAATGGATGAAGGCATCAAATCAAAAGATGCAGATGCTAAAACCATGATAGATGCCGGATGGCTGCATTGGGGATTCTTAACTGTATGTTCTAACTATGGGGTTAAGTATGATGCTGTTGGTTACCACTGGTATTCAGACATGGAAGGTGCCGCGGCTAAAGCGCCGTACAACATTGCCGATATTACCGTAACGCTAGCTGGCTTGTTCCCTGATAAAGAGCTTTGGTTTACCGAATATGGTTACCGCTTTAAAGCAACAAGCACTACAAACGAGGCCGACCAGAATACTTTTATGACAAATTTTGTAACCAAGTGTAAGAACAATCCAAGGGTTAAGGTAGCAATAGCTTATGAATTATTTGATGAGCCTTACAAAAGCACCCAGGAAGCCAACTATGGTATTATTAAATGGACCGTAGCTTATACGGTATGGGCAAAAAAGATCATTGCAAATACTTTTACCATTAAATAACAAGCACAAAATAGGCGCAAAACAAGCACAAATTTGCAAATCTTAAACACTAAGTGGTGCCGGCTGTCAAACACCGGGTGCCATTTAGTGTTTACTGTTAATAACCAACAGTAAAAATTATAACTATTAAGCAATTGCCGCTTCTATGTTATGGAATTGGTAAAAAGCTGTTGGTCGCACCTAAACCTGTAACCTTTTTTAAAGAATTACGTATTTAATTTAAAGTTGTTTTTACTTTGTTTTTATATAAGCCGATAACCACCAATGAAAAACCGACAAAGAAAACGTGCGCAAAACATTATAAGATGTGTTAAAAACGTTGCTATTTTACATCTGATCCGTTCAGAGAAACTGAAAGTCAATAAAATCAGAAAAGACATTGAAAGCACCCCGGAGCCCCGGTTTGTTACCTACGAACAAGGGAGGCTGAAAGTTCTGGAGGGAATTTCTAAGAATCAGTTGTTAAAGATTGAATTTGAACAGTTAATGTCCAGTATTAATTCATCCCAAATCTCCTTTCAGGAGTATAATAATCAGTTAGATCTGCTGCTTAAACAAATTCGTATCATTAGCTTTAATGGTTAATAGCCGTTAAGTTAATAGTATAAGTTTAATCAGGCACTCTCGCGTGCGTTACTGGTGGACAGCAACTGGCTGTATTGTTCCAGCAGGGTGATGTACTTATGTTTCCAGATCTCATCATCATTATTGATTAAGCTGGCCGGCTCGGGCCTGTACTTCTTCGGTTCATATATACTGTTAAAGTCTTCGCTTAAAAACAACTCCGGGAACTCTTTGGAAAAGTCATGCCTTAATACACAGCCTATCCGGTGAATAATACTCTTTTTTAATTCCTTAGCCTGAAACCAGTTGTAAAGCGATCTTCTGTTAATATTTAACGCTATTGCCAGTTCACTCAGGCTAAAACCGTTTTTCCTAACAACGTATTCAACTATTTGTCCTTGATGTTTATTCATATCAGCTAGTATTACTTTCTTTTAAGAGCAAAAAGTAATCCATTGATTAAAATCATACTTCAAAAACACCTTATTCAGTATTATTAATTCTTAATTAATATTTAAGGATAAAAAAGTAATTAAATTATTTTTAAGATTAACTTACTGTGACTCTTATTCACATTTCTTGTCCAAAATTACACTACAGTGAGGCATTTAATACACATTACTGGACCGTTTTCTATACAATTATGCCCGGCTTGGTAACTACTACGAGTAGTTATTAGTTTTTAATTGAATTTTATTACATATATGTATATGCAATATTATATGTACTGAGTTTTCTTACTCACTATCATCTCCTGTATTTTTCATAGCTGATAATATGGAGAATGCGCCCTTAAGCACAAATATTTTATCCTGTAATTCCGGTTTACTTAATTTTATCTCATTCCAACCGTCTTGTTGTACCCCCAACTCTACAGGTAACAAACTATAGGAAGTGTTTTTGCCGCTTTTAGTGGCAATAAAAACACCTTTCTGGCCACTATAATTTACAAGCGCGGCATCAGGAACGGCTAAAGTCTTCTGTGGTTTACTTTCAATAGTTGCCTGTATAAACATATTAGGCAATAAATTCTTATCGGTTTTTAAAAAATGACAGTGTACCATTACGCTTCGTGAAGTATCTAATACCCTGCCTATTAAAATAACTTTTCCGGGGTAGGTTTTATCAGGAACGCTTGGCAAATTAATTTTTACTGCATTTCCTATTGAAATTTTAGCAATATCCTGCTCAAATACCGTTAAAGCGGCATGTATATCATTGGTATCTACAAGCTCCATTAAAATATCAGTTGGATTAATAAACCGGCCTATGCTTACATTTACCTGCGAAACGTAACCAGTTAATGGTGAGTGTATACTGAGCGTAGACTTTATAGTAGAGGGTGTTAATGAATTAGGGTTAATACCAATTAGTTTAAGCTTCTGTGCCAATCCGGCCGCCTGAGCAACTTGACTACTATAATCTGCCTGCGACTGCTGATAAAGCTTAAGCGGGCTTGCCTGTTGCTGACTCAGTATCTTTTGCCGTTCTAATTCCTGCCTTAAATACGTGATTTTGCTAATAGTAGTCAAATAATCCTGCTGAATAGTTATATAATCCTGATTTTCAATTTGAGCTATAATTTGTCCTTTTACCACATGTTCACCGGGCAGTAAAGTTATTTTTTTCAAAAAGCCACCCATCGGGACATTCACCGCTATCAAATTTTCGGGAGGTACATCTACCTGCCCATTAACATGTATTGCCGTGGTTAAAAGATGCGTAGGTAAAACGCCGGTATCAACACCGCCGTTTTTGTTTTGTTCAGGCGTAAACACTATTGTATTACCTTTAGCTTTCGCTTGTTGCTGCTGTTGAGGTTGCTGTTCTTTTTTATCCTGTTTGCTTCCGCAGGCGCTAATAAAAAAAGTCAGCACTAATATATATGTACTTTTCATGGTTTTTCTGTTTCTCCCTGGTAATACCAAAGCTGATTTATAGTTTGATCTAATTGCAAAAGGGCGTCAAGCCTATCGGTTCGTAATTGTACCGACTGATTGTAATAATTTACCCATTCCAGATAACTGATGCCTCCGTTGTTAAATGATAATGTTGCAGTACGAACCAACTCTGATGCCTGTTTAAGTGCGGAAGATTCATAGTAACCGAGCGCTTGCAATTGCTGATTATATCGCTTATAGGTTTGCTGCCACTGCCCTTTCCATTCTAATTGTTTGGCTGTGTAGGTAAATTCCGCAGCTTTCTTTTGAAAACCTGCCGATTTTATTGCGGCTTTATATTGTTTGAAAAATATAGGCACATTTAAACCTACCATATATGACGAAAACCGGTTGTTTTTGCTGAGGATGGTTGCTGTATTTGAAATATCGGGCCCGGCAAAGCTCTGGTTACTGTAACTTAAACTAACCTCTGGTAAAGCCTTTGCACGGTTCACTTTTAATTTCCAGTCTGAAATAGTTACCTGCTGTTGAGCTTGCCTTACCTCTGGGTTTTGAATCGCTTTGACTGAATCTGGCAGGAAAGTATTTTGCCAACCGGGCGGCGACTGGTCTACAGGTAAGTAGGCTACTCCCCCACCTGTTAAAACCTGCAATTTGCTTTGTAGAACACTAATCTCCGTTTCTGTTAAGCGGCGCTGGTTTTTTAACATACCTGCTTTTGCCTCAGCACTTGTTAAATTTATCCGGGATGTTTCTCCCGTGTTAAACCTCAACTGTTCAAGTTTAATTACGGCATTATAAACAGAATCTTGATCATTTAAAAGTTTTAGCTTGGCAAGTGAGGTGGTCAATTGCAGGTATACATCTCTAACCTGATAAGCCAACTGATTTTTTAATGCTTCTTCTTGTAATGCAGATAGACCGCCCTCTGCATTGTAATAATTGCGTTGATTAATATAATAACCAGGCAATGCAAAATTTTGCGTTACAGAAAAGCGATTATCAGTATTTGAACTATTTATATTTCCCGCATCATAGGATAGCTGGGTTTTAGGTATATCAAGAGCACTACCTAAATTAGCTTTGGCAGCCTGGGTTTGGTTTTGAGCGGCACGCAAAGATTGGTTATTTGTTAAAGCCAGTTTTACAGCATCGTTTACTGTAATCTGTTTGTCGTTATTAATTTGCGCTTGAGAAGGCAAAGCAATAAAAAGCAGTAAAGTAGCAACAACAATATTTTTCTTAACGTTTTTATTAGCTTTTGATTTAGATGCAAACTGCCTGTACAACGCTGGCAGTACAATTAAAGTTAATAACGTTGCAGTTATTAAGCCCCCTATTACAACGGTTGCAAGTGGCCTTTGCACCTCTGCACCTGCATGGGTGGAAATTGCCATAGGGAAAAAGCCCAATGATGCTACTGTAGCTGTCATCAAAACAGGTCTTAACCGGTTTGCGGTACCTTTACGTATACGCTCATTTACATCTTCTTCACCTTCTTGTTTTAATCGGTTAAATTCACTTATGAGCACTATTCCGTTTAAAACAGCAACGCCGAATAAAGCAATAAAGCCTACTCCTGCAGATATACTGAAAGCCATTCCGCGCGCCCACAGTGCAAAAACGCCGCCTGTTGCAGCCAACGGAATAGCGGAGAAAACAATTAGCGCTTCCCTGAACTGATTAAATGCAAAATACAGCAATATAAAGATAAAGAACAGTGATGCAGGTACTGCAACCGTTAGCCGTTCTTTTGCCGAATTTAGATTCTCAAACTGCCCGCCATACTCTAAGTGATAACCTGGTGGTAACTTAAGTTTTTGCTGAACTTTTGCCTGGAGATCTTTAACTACACTTTCAACATCTCTCCCCCTAACATTAAATGATACCGAGATCCTCCGTTCGCCATCTTCGCGCTGTATTTGATTGGGGCCATCTTTTATACTTATTGACGCAAGCTGGCTTAAAGGAACCTGACTTCCATTTGGTGTATTAATCAGCAGTTCTCCAATATGATCAAAGTTTGACCTGGCAGTATCTGCAATACGCAGCATTACATCAAACTGCTTTTCACCTTCGTAAATATTTCCGGCCTTCTCGCCTGCAAAGGCTGCATTAACAATGTGGTTTACCTGGTTTATACTCACATTGTATTGTGCCAATGCTGCACGGTTATAGTGTACTACAATTTGTGGCAGACCTATGATTTTTTCGGAATAAACATCGGTTGCTCCTTTTACAGTGGTAAGCAAACCACTTAATTTACCGGCAAGCTTTGAAAGCTGTTGCAAATCATCACCAAATACTTTTATAACAACATCCTGCTTAGCGCCAGATATTAGTTCATTAAAGCGCATTTGTACAGGATATTCAAACCCTACATTTAAACCCGGTATTTGTGCAAGCCGTTTACCCATCGTATCTTCTAAAGCTGCATAATCATGCGCAGTAGTCCAGGTAGACTTATCATTCAGAGTAACAAAAACATCGCACTGCTCCAAAGACATTGGGTCTGTGGGAATTTCTGCGGAACCTATACGGCAGGTAACCTGCTGTACTTCGGGGAACTTCTTCAGTTCCTCACTTGCCATTTTCATTCCTTTAATGGTTTGTGTTAGCGATGTACCTGGCAGGAAACGGGCATCAATGGCAAAATCACCCTCTTCTAACTGCGGTATAAATTCGCCGCCCAAGGTATTAAATACCATATATGCCGCTCCCATTAATACCAACGCAATAAATATAATGGCTTTGGTATGGCTAATTGCCATATTTAATATTGGGGTGTAGAGCCTTTGCAGGAAAGACATTATCTTATCAGCAAAATTTGTTCGCTTGTTTGTTTTCTTACTCATGGTAAGAGCAGTCATCATGGGCACGTAAGTAAGCGACAAAATAAAAGCGCCAAGCAAAGCAAAAGCAACTGTTTCTGCCATGGGCTTAAACATTTTACCCTCTATACCATCTAAACTTAAAATAGGCAGGTATACAATAAGAATAATAATTTGCCCAAATATAGCCGCATTCATAAGCCTTGATGCTGACTGTTTTACTTCGGCATCCACGTCTTCCTGTGAAAGTTTGCCAGAAACCGTATGGTTATTTATTTTGTCCCTAAAACGGTGCATTACACCTTCAACTATAATAACCGCACCATCTACAATTAACCCAAAATCAAGCGCGCCCAGGCTCATTAAATTAGCTGAAACATCAAAGATGTTCATAATAATTAGCGCAAACAGCATAGCCAGTGGTATTACTGAAGCTACTACCAGTCCGGAGCGCAGATTACCTAAAAACAGCACCAATACAAAAATTACAATAAGCGCGCCTTCTATCAGGTTACGTTTAACAGTAGATATTGAATTACCTACCATTTTGCTACGTTCATAGTAAGGCAATATAGTTACCCCTTCGGGCAGGCGTTTCTTTATCAGTTCAATACGTTCTTTCACTTGCTCTACCACTTGCATGGCATTGGCGCCTTTTAGCATAAGCACAACCGCACCGCTTACTTCGCCATATTTGTTATTGTACATGGCGCCAAACCTTAACGCGCTTCCTTCTTTTACTTCAGCTACATCTGCCAGCCGCATAGGAATGCCATGTGATGTTTTAATGGGGATACTTTGCAGGTCGGCAATGGAGGTTGCCATACCTTCGGTACGGATATAATAAGCGTTAGGGCCGTTTTCTATATAAGCACCACCGGCGTTTTCATTATTTTTCTGTACAGCATTAAACAGTTCATCTAATGTAATACCCAGGCTTTTAATTTTTGCAGGATCAATAACAACCTGGTATTGTTTTAATTTACCACCCAAACTGCTTACATCCGCTACTCCCGGCACACCTAATAACTGCCTGCGCACTATCCATTCCTGAAATGTACGAAGCTGTGTTAATGTATATTTAGTTTCATATCCTGGTTTTGGCACCACATAATACTGATATACCTCGCCTAAGCCAGTGGTTACCGGCCCCATGTCCGGCTCGCCAATTCCCGGAGGAATCATACTCTTTAGCTGATTTAACCGTTCGCTTACCTGCTGCCTGGCTTTGGTTATATCAATACCATCCTCAAATACAACAGTAACATTTGACAGTCCAAAACGCGAGATAGAGCGCATTTCTTTTAACTGTGGAAGGGATGCCATTAAGCGTTCGGTTGGTGCCGTTATCAATCGTTCTACTTCGGGCGCGGCTAATGATGGTGATACGGTAATAATTAAAACCTGGTTGTTTGTAATATCCGGAACAGCATCTACCGGTAGTTTTGATGCAGAATAAATACCGCCGGCAATAAGTATCAATACAAATAATCCAACAATAAGCTTATTTCTAACAGAAAACTCAATTATACGATCAATCATATGAACAGCTTATTTTTTAATTTATGTAATTATTTGAACTATGAATGTATTTAAACCCGATTGGTAGTTATTTCGATTTCCTGCTTTGAAGTGGACTATGTTCAATATTTTTTACGGAAACTTTATGAATACTATTTTTCATAAGATATTACTGCTAAAATAAAGATATTACTTTGATAAAAAATATGAGTATTCGTAACCTTTTACTAAAGGCAATTGTAAAAAAATAAACTGAAGACAATCTGGAGCGAAGGCCAAATAAGGCAAGTAATTACCTAAATTTTACAATAAAGGTATGTAAGCTATCTGTGAAGATATAATCAAGATCCCAATTATAGGAATTACAAATATTTTTTACAATGGTTAAACCTAAACCTATCCCATCGGAGGTCTTACCCTTTTCAAAACGATCAAAAACTGTTTCATTATTTAATGGTATAGATAAACCGGTGTTTTGAAATACAAGCTGGCTGTTAGATAATTTAATAAGGATTTTTCCATTCGCTGTATTATGCCGTATGGCATTACTAAACAGGTTGTTTAGTAATATATCTATCAGGTATTTACTACATGTAATTTCTTTACTGGCTAACGCCGTTGTTACTTGTATATCTTTTGATAATAACACCTCTTGAAATTGCCTGGTTTTTATATCAATCAGCCTATCTAAGTTCAACTGTTCTATATCTCCAACCAGGTTATTTTCAATCTTTACCAACAATAAAAGTGATTGGTTTAATCGGGATAATTTACCTGCCGCACTGTAAATATCGTGTATCTGATCAAGCTGTTCCTGCTTTAATGTTTCATCCTGTATCAATGTATCCAATTTTGATGTTATTACCGCCAGTGGGGTCATCATTTCATGCGATGCATTTTCAGTAAAATGTTTAAGGTTTTGAAAATCATGTTTTACGCGCTTGCTCATTACATAAACCGCATTATCCAGCTCCTTAAACTCATTTACCTTTGTAGGGGTCAATTGCAATTCTTCTATTTCTAAAACATTGTATGCTTTTATTTTGTACAGTATTCTATAAAACGGCTTCCATAAATCTTTAAGTAAATATCTGTTTGTTAAAAAAAGCACCAAAAGCAACGCCGCTATTAGCGTTAATGTTATTGTAGCAATTAGCTGTAATAAATATTCAGTACTTTCTTTAGAAATAACAATGTTAAACTTATATAGGTCTCCTTTGAAAACTAATGATCCTTCTACAGCACGCCCGGCTCTATTTATATTAACCCTGGGGTTATTGTATACCGTATCATAAAACCGTGTGGCGATATGAGTGGATTTAAGTTTGCTAAACTTAATTTGATCTTCATCAAAATCTCTCTGTTTAGGCAGTTGTTTATTAAGATTGATATATTCTAAAACCTCTGCCACTTCTTCAGACAAATGGTCATCGTGTAAACTTTCGGCTATGTTATTAATAGCAAAAAAATATATTACGGCCCCAAAAAACAAAACCGAAAGAGTAACTATAATACTAACTTTGTTATAATGTGATGATAACTTCATTCGTCAGTAAATTTATAACCTATGCCATATATTGATTTTAGATAATCGTTTGAAGTTAAATCGAGTATTTTTTTCCGGAGGTTTTTTATGTGTGAATAAATAAAATCAAAGTTATCATGCATATCCATTTCATCGCCCCATAAGTGCTCTGCAAGGGCTGTTTTGGCTATTACTTTTCCTTTATTAGCTATAAAATATAACAACATATCATATTCTTTGCGGGTTAAAATAATTGCGCTTCCGTTCACCTCTACGCTTCTACCCATAAGATTGATCACTATTTCGTTAAACACAAGGCTATTGTTGCTATTTGTAGATTTTCGACGAAACACAGCTATAATTCTTGCCTTTAACTCGGCAAGATGAAATGGTTTTATCAGATAGTCGTCCGCACCAATATTCAGTCCTTTGATCCTATCATCTAATGAGTTTCTTGCCGAGATAATAATTACAGCTTCGCTTCTTGTTTGATCTTTTAAATAGTTTAATACAGCAAAACCATCACCATCAGGCAAACCTATATCAAGTAAAACAAAATCATAAGTATAGAAGGCAAGCTTCGCTATTGCCCCTTGCAAATCATAGCAGCTTTCACAAATATTATTATCCTCAGTTAAATAGGCGGTAATAGTCTCTCTCAACCCCTGCTCATCTTCTATTATTAGAATTTTCAACGTTTAATTATTAAGATGTTTTTTAACAAAAAAAGTTAGTGTTTTGCAATTTAATTGACAGCGAAGCGAATTAATACTAATTATTCCCTTGTTTGGAAGACGTTTATTACAACCGCTGCCATAAGCAATTGATTTTTAATGCTAATTACAAAAACAATCTGAAAACAATCTGTAGAATACCATATTTGTCTGATTTAACACAACATTAACATGTACTTCAGTATTTCTCCATAATTACTCAATATCTTTAAACTTAAAACAAAAAAGAAATCTTACATATTTGTAACACAGAGAACCAATTAATTACAATTTAAATATAAAATAATGGCCATTATTGAACCACCACGAAGAGATGTTGAGCATCCGCAAAAGTTAAAGAGTTATTCATCTTCTTTACGGTTATGGCACTGGATGAACACAATTGTAATTAGTGGCTCTTTAATAACAGTTTTGATCAATTCAACTATAACAGATGATCATGCGACATCAGATTTAATGAAAAGCGAGTTACAAAAATCTGGTGCAATTATAACTACCGAACAAGCCAGGAGTGCGGCTCATGCCTTAAGTGACAGCGTTTGGGGAGTGCATATTTACTTTGGCTATGCTTTAACAGCTTTACTATTGTTTAGACTGCTATTAGAGTTTTTTCAAATTACCGACCAAAAGTTTATCAGGAAATTTAAGAATGCTTACCAGCAGTATACCATAATAAAAAAGAATCGGGAAATTGCCCGTCATGAATTAGCTGTGAAAGCAACATATGCCCTTTTTTATGCTGTACTAACTATTATGGTAGTTACAGGTTTGTTTTTAGCATTTGAAGATGCATTAGTCGCATATAAATCTATAAGGAATGCAGTTAAAGAAGTTCATGGCTTTTGTATGTACCTTGTTATTGCATTTATTATAGCGCATGTTGCCGGGGTTTATTTAGCAGAGCGTAAAGAAGGAAAAGGGCTGGTATCTGATATGATAAACGGAGGAAGTAACAAAGAATAAATCTATTATTTTGTTATAAGTTTTGCTATTAAAAATGCTGCACCGGCAGCCAACGCCCCAATAATTACAACTTTTATTGCACCCGTAACTGCCGGCTGGCCTGTTAGCTTACTTTTAAAATATCCAAAAATAAACAGGCAAATTAAGGTTACAAAACAAGAATAATATAAAGCAACCTGTGCATTATCAATTACAATATAAGGTGATAAGGGTATAATACCACCTACTATGTAAGATAAACCTATGGTTAAAGCACTCTTTGTGGCCCTGTTTGCATTAGGTTCTTCCAGTCCAAGTTCATAACGCATCATAAAATCAACCCACTTTTTTTTGTCTTTAGCGAGCTCATCAGCAATTTGATTCTGCAGGGGGTGAGATAGACCAAATTCGGCAAATATTTCTTTTACCTCCATCTTTTCCTGCTCAGGAACGCGTTCAACTTCACCGTATTCACGCTTTAATTCTGATTGATAATGGTCAACCTCGGTTCGCCCGGCTAAGTACCCTCCCAGGCCCATAGCAATTGAGCCTGCCACAATCTCTGCAATTCCGGCGGTAACCACAAGCCCAGATGAACTTACAGCACCTGTTAGTCCTGCTGCTAAAGCAAAAGGCACTGTTAAGCCATCAGCCATTCCAATAACAATATCTCTGACTACTTCTGAACTGGTTACATGGTGTTCGTGATGCATATGTAGTATTTTATATAGATAATTAATCAACCTTTAATGCAGTGTACAATGTTAGAGTTTATCCTTGTTATTGCATAAAACAATATTAGTTTTCAAATCTGTAGATAATTTGAAAATGTAGTAATTAAATAGACTTTAACAAAAGGCTTTGAGTAATACAGTATGATGTTGCGTTAAAGCAAAAAGAGTAGTTGGTAATAAAGCTAAGATGAAGCGGCTATCGCTTAAGCTGTAATTGCTGTTAAAATGAATATGTAACAAAAACGGCCCCAATTACTGGGGCCATTTTTGTTTATGCTTCAAACTTGTAGCCTACTCCTTTTACGGTAGCTACACAATCATCGCCAAGTTTCTCGCGTAGTTTACGCACGTGTACATCAATAGTACGGTTTGTAACTACTACCGAGTCTTCCCAAATACTTTTTAGTATTACCTCGCGGGTATATACTTTGCCTGGTTTTGAGGCCAGCAGATATAATAATTCAAATTCTTTTTTAGCTAATACTACTTTAACGCCTTTTTTGTAAACTAAATAAGCTTCGCGATCTATCACCAGATCGCCAATTTCCAGTTTGTTATCGGTAACCTCTTCAGGTGCCGAATTACGGCGAAGAATGGCGTTTATACGGCTAACCAGCGCACGTGGCTTAATAGGTTTAGCAATGTAATCATCGGCACCAACATTAAAGCCGGCAATCTCTGAATACTCCTCGCTGCGGGCGGTTAAAAAAACCATAAAGGTATTTTTAAACTCGGGCATAGTACGCATAATCCTACAAGCCTCAATGCCATCCATTTTAGGCATCATTATATCCAATACAATAAGATCTGGCTGGGTTCTTTTAGCTTCGGCTACAGCTTCCTGGCCATTGCGGGCCGAATATACCTGATAACCTTCTTTCTTAAGGTTATATTCAATTAACTCTAAAATATCGGGTTCGTCGTCAACAATTAATATCTTTTGTTTGCTGGAGCTCATGTAAGGTTAATTTTTGCCTAAAAGTATAATCTTAATGATAGCTAATAGTTAAAGGTACATTAACAAATTGTTAAATGTTACATTATATTAACTATTTATTCAGGCTTATTAAATGTTTTGTTTAAAAAAGCTTCAAGTTCTACCCCTGTAATATTTTTTGCAACAATTACCCCCTGCGGATCAATAATAAAGTTTGATGGGATAGCTTCTATACGGTACAATCGCTCTGTAGGGCCATCAAAACGTTGCAATTCAGATACATGAGTCCATGTTAACTTATCGGCATTAATTGCTTGTTGCCAATCTTTCTTCTCCGTATCAAGCGATATGCCCAAAATATTAAACCCTTTTGGTTTAAAGATCTTATATTGTTTTACAACATTAGGATTTTCCTTGCGGCACGGGCCACACCATGATGCCCAAAAATCAAGCATAACGTATTTGCCTTTGTAATCTGATAGTTTTACGGGTTTGCCATCAATGCTTTGCATGGTAAACTCAGGCGCTTTATGCCCTACCGATACCGGCTTAGCGGCTTCCATCTGTTTGATGAAACGTTGTACAGCCGGATTATCTTTAAAGTTATCTTTTATATCATTAGCATAAGCTACTAATTGTTGCTCATACTTATACTGATCAAGCGAAGTGGCCGCGTAAAAACCAGCCAATGAAGTTTTATTCTTCTCAACAAATTTTAACACCTCATTACTATAATCAGCAATGTTTTTTTGAAACTGAGGCATGTAAATTTTTATAAGCGAATCTGATTCCCTGCCCAGCGCTTCTGACTTAGCAGTATACTCGTCAGATAGCTTGCTGTTTTTATCGCCATAAAGATTACTTATTTTGTTAAACTCTTTAATTTTTTCAGAGTCGTCTGAACCGGATATTTTATAGGCGTGAGATACATCTGCAATATCAGTATCAAAAGTAATGTCATCGCCATTCTTGGCAACAAAATCATATATACTGCCACCTACGCGCAATTTATAAAGGTTGGCATAAGGCGCGGGGTGCTTAAATTTAAACCGGTTCTTACCATCTAAATCAGCTGAATCTATAACGCTAACCTGCGTACTATCTGCTTCCAGTAAATACACCTTTTTTAAGCTGCCCGGGTTAGCAACTGTACCGGATATGGTAAAATCAGACTTACTTTTACAGGCAACTATAAACAAAGCTGCAAAAAGTGTGATACAGGTAATTATACGGATTTTCATTTTCTATTTAGATTCTAATTCCTTTATTAAAAGCTGGTTGGTTTTCTGCGGGTCTATCTTTCCTTTAGAAAGTTTCATTACCTCACCCATAAACAAGCCTAAAACGCCTTTTTTTCCCCTTTGGTATTCTATTACCTTATCAGGATATTTAGCTAATACTGCCTGTATAAACTGGTCAACTTCTGATGTATCCTGACTAATAAGCAAATTAAGCTTTTGAGCCAGTTCATCGGCAGTTTTACCGCTATCTTTTATCATTGCAGGGAACAGCTTTTGCGCTGCAACCGAATTATTTATTTTACCCTCATCAACTAGTTTAATTAAACCGGCAAGGTTTGCCGGGTTAAGGGCTAATTCATTAATGCCGATACTGTTATCATTGATATATGACCGGACAGAACCCATAAGCCAATTGGCTGCAGATTTATAATTAGCGGTATGTTTAATTACTTCCTCAAAATAAGCGGCAAACTCTTTATCGGCAATGATAACACCGGCATCATAGTCTGACAGGCCAAGTTCTGTAGTATATTTAGCGAATAGCTCATTAGGCAAGGCAGGCATACTTTCACGTATAGCCGACAGGTTAGCTGCGGTTAATTGCACAGGTAACAAATCCGGCTCGGGGAAGTAGCGGTAATCATTAGCCATTTCCTTTGAACGAAGCACCGATGTTTCGCCGGTGTCAGCATTAAAATTAAGGGTATTTTGATCTATATAGCCGCCTTCTTCAATAATGGCTACCTGACGCTCAAATTCATGCTCTATGGCGCGCTGCACATTACGGATAGAATTAAGGTTCTTCACCTCGCATCGGTTACCGAATGCTGATGCCCCCTTTAACCTTACAGATATATTGGCATCGCAACGCATACTGCCTTCTTCCATATTTCCGTCGCAAATATCCAGGTAACGTAATAAACGGCGAACTTCCGTCAAAAATTGACCTGCTTCTTCGGCGCTGCGCATATCAGGTTCTGATACTATTTCTATAAGCGGAACCCCCGCCCTATTCAGGTCTATAAAAGAAAATTCATCGTGCTGATCGTGCGAGCTTTTACCCGCGTCATCTTCCATATGGATGTGATGAATAGCTATTTTTTTTGATGTGCCATCGGCCAATTTTACAGTAATATACCCGCCCAAACATATAGGCTGCTGATCCTGAGTGGTTTGAAAACCTTTAGGCAAATCAGCATAGAAATAATTTTTACGTGCAAATGTGTTGGTAAGATTGATGGAGCAATTGCATGCCAGGCCCATTTTTACAGCATACTCAACCATTTTTTTGTTGATACGCGGCAAAGTGCCTGGATGTCCCAATGAAATTGGACTCACATTATAATTAGGTTCGGCGCCAAATGCTGCCGAATCTGAAGAAAAAGCTTTACTTAAAGTTGATAATTGTGCGTGTACCTCTAAACCTACAACTAACTCATATTTTTCACTCACGCCGCTCATTAGAAATGCCATACCATTATATTCAGCTGTTATTCAGCATTGATCAAACCTGCCAAATATAATGTTATTTATATTTTTTGCTTTATTATTCTTACAACAATATTGCCAAGGTGCCTAAATTTATCTTTATTGCAAGAATCGCATCTACCAGCCAAACACTTTAACCAATTATGCGTTGAAGGAATTGTCTGATAATCAGACAAAAATAAATCACACAATTAATTACTTGAAGATACGATGAAAAAATTAATCTTAGGAATGCTTGCATCATGCTTTATACTTGCAGCATCTGTTACCCAATCAAAAGCGCAGGTAAGCCTTAATGTAAACATTGGCACATGGAGCCCACCCCCAACATATTCAGATGTTGAGTACTATTACTTACCAGATGTTGAAAGTTATTATTACGCGCCCAGGCACCAATATGTGTATTTAGAAAGAGGTAATTGGGTTTTCAGAAACTCTCTACCTGCCAGATACAGAGGCTATAATATTAATAACGGGTATAAAGTAGCTGTGGATAGGCCACAAGCATATCGTTATTTTAGTACTGATCGTAGCCGCTATGCACAATACAAGGGCTCAAAAAAGCAGGTAATTGTACGTGGCAACTCCAACTTTGATAAAGGAAACAATGGAAATGGAAACGAGAATGACCGTGGAAATGGAAATGACCGTGGAAATGGAAAAGGTAATGGAAACGATAAGGGAAATGGTCATGGTGGCGGAAACGGAAAAGGCCATGGTAAAGGACACTAATTGAATTATTAAATTCTTATAAAAATAAAAAAGACCGCTTCAATGAAGCGGTCTTTTTTATAAAGTTACGTGTTATGCGATTAAAAAGCCGACCCGGAAAAATATGTTACCTGGCAGCATGGCTTCGCGGCATTCAGCGTTAGTCCGGGTTTGAAACCCATCGCTATATTCGATATGTGAACTATGGTTTACCCTGCCACGCTATCCTGATCCAAATCATCTTTTGGTTCCCAAAGCTCAATAATGTTCCCTTCCGGATCGAGCACGTGGACGAATTTGCCATATTCATATTCCGCAATCTCATCAATAATAGTCACGTTGTCTTTTTTTAGTTCATCTACCAGCACAACAATATTTTCTACCCGATAATTAATCATAAATGGCTTGGCTGACGGATTGAAATATTCGGTATCCTGCGGAAACGTGCACCAGGCTGTGGATCCTTTTTTCGACGGATTATCGGCCTGCCGCCACTCAAACGTTGTTCCGTATTCACTGGTAGCCAATCCAAGGTTCTTGGCGTACCATTCGTTCATACCTTGCGGATTATCGCATTTAAAAAACACGCCGCCAAGGCCCGTTACTTTTTTCATAGTTAAACGTGTTGTAAGATTAAAAAAGTGATATAAAAATGGAAGAAAAAGTTGTATATATTGATAATCAATACATTTAAGAATATTAACGTCAATTAAAATATTTCTTTATACACAATCTTTCAAGCAATTTCCATCTATTTTTGGACATTACCAAATCTGCTTAAAAGAAATTATGCAAATCTGTCGCCGGTTTATCAATGAGGATTTTGACAAAATTTACTGCTATAACTTGTCTGCAATTCATCAATATTAAAAATAATAAACCGCTAAATCATCTTAAATATGCTTTAGATTTTTAATCGCACAACACGTTAAAGTTAATTTTTATATAAAGCTTTTGGCTTTGGCTAAAGCTTTATCAATACCACTAATATCACTACCACCCGCGGTTGCAAAAAACGGCTGACCGCCGCCACCGCCTTTTATTTCTTTAGCCAGCTCTTTAACAATGTTGCCTGCATGAAGCCCTTTTTCTTTTACAAGGTTTTCGGCTATCATAACGGTTATGTTTGGTTTACCATCAATGTTTGCTGCCAGTACAAGAAATAAGTTTGGCACAATATCTTTAAGGTTGTAAGCAAGATTTTTCACCCCATCGGCATTTGGTAATTGTACCTGTTGTGCAATAAAGTTTATACCGTTAATGCTTTCTGCCTTTTCGGCCAAATCATCCTTTAATCCTGATGATTTTTCTAATACGGATTTCTCTATCTCTTTCTTTAAACGGGAATTTTCTTCCAGCAAAGTTTCAATGCTTTTTGCAATATCTTTCGGGTTTTTTAGCAACTCTTTCACCTGCTGTACCAGTTTGGTTTGCTCGGTGATATAAGTTTCGGCAGCAATGCCAGTAATAGCCTCTATACGGCGCACACCAGCGGCCACAGCACTTTCTGACACTATCTTAAAATAACCTATCTGCCCTGTTGCTTTTACATGTGTACCACCGCAAAGCTCCTTGCTAAACGATGCATCAAAGGTTATTACACGTACATAATCACCATATTTTTCGCCGAACAGAGCCGTTACACCGCTGTTGATGGCTTGCTCATAAGGTACGTTACGATCTTCCTGCAAAAATATATTCTCACGGATTTTTTCGTTTACAATAGCTTCTATTTGCGCCAATTCATCTTCAGTTACTTTGGCAAAGTGCGAAAAATCAAAACGCAGGTAATCGCTGTTTACAAGTGAACCTTTTTGGTTAACGTGACTGCCCAATACCTGTTTCATAGCTGCATGCAGCAGATGCGTTGCGCTGTGGTTACTATTGGTGCTGTTACGTTTAGTCGGATCAACAATAGCAGTTAAAGCATCGTCAGGGGTTGATGGCAGCTTATCTGTAAAGTGAACAATTAAACCATTTTCCTTTTTAGTGTCAGTCACTTCAATTATCTCTCCGTTAGGGAAAACCAGTTCACCCTTATCTCCTACCTGTCCGCCGCTTTCAGCATAAAAAGGGGTTTTATCCAATACTATCTGAAATTGCTCCTTACCCTTGGCAGTTACCTTGCGGTATTTAATAATATGGGCAATTGTTTCGGTTTCATCATAACCGGTAAACTCAACGGGCTCGTCTTCGTCTTTAACTAAGATCCAGTCGCCGGTATCAATGGCAGTAGCAGCGCGGGAACGAGTTTTTTGGGCTTGAAGAGCGATATTAAAGTTTTCCATATTTATGGAGTACCCTTTCTCCCGCGCCATTAGATCCGTTAAGTCAATTGGAAATCCATAAGTATCATACAATTGAAAAGCAAAAAATCCTGGAATAACATCTTTTTCTACCATTTCTTCTCCGAAATCAAGATCACCAAAACCCACTCCGCCAGTTTTGTTTTGCTCAGGGCTATCCTTTTTAATATAGTCTTCAAATAAAACTATTCCTTTTTCCAGCGTCCTTAAAAATGAGTTTTCTTCCTCTGACACCACTTTCTGCACAAAATCCTTCTGATTCCACAACTCATCAAACACACCTTTAAATTGCTCTGCTAACAAAGGTACCAGCTCATTAAAGAATGGTTCTTTAAAACCTAAAGTTTGGTAACTGTAACGCACTGCCCTCCGTAATATTCTGCGGATTACATACCCTCCTTTATTGCTTGCGGGTAATTGTCCGTCTGCTATGGCAAAGCTTATCGCACGGATATGATCGGCCAGTACGCGCATGGCTACGGCATCATTCCAATCTGCATCTCCGGGCTTTGCTGCACTGTTATATTTTTTGCCTGATTTCTCTGCAATGAACTGTATCATCGGCTGGAAAACATCGCTATCATAATTAGAAGATTTTCCTTGCAGCACACGTACTAAACGCTCAAAGCCCATTCCAGTATCCACATGCTTGTTCGGCAATGGGCGCAATGAGCCATCTTTTAACCGGTTAAATTGCATGAACACATTGTTCCATATCTCAATTACCTGGTCATGGTCGGCATTTATAAGTGTAGCGCCGCTAATCTCGGCACGTTCGTTATCAGGGCGACTATCAAAATGAATTTCAGAACATGGCCCGCAGGGACCAGTTTCGCCCATTTCCCAAAAATTATCTTTTTTATTGCCGGGTAAAATATGGGCCTCATCTACATACTGTTTCCACAGATCATAAGTTTCGGTATCTTTCTCCAACCCTTCTTTTTCGTCACCCTCAAAATAGGTTACGTACAGGCGGTTCTTATCTAATTTATAAACTTCGGTAAGTAGTTCCCAGCTCCAGGCAATAGCTTCTTTTTTAAAGTAATCGCCAAAGCTCCAGTTGCCCAGCATCTCAAACATGGTATGGTGATAGGTATCAATACCTACCTCTTCCAGATCGTTATGCTTGCCTGATACACGCAAACAACGTTGTGTATCAGCCACGCGTGGTGCTTTGGCTGGTGCTTCGCCCAAAAAAACGTCTTTAAACTGGTTCATCCCCGCGTTGGTGAACATCAGAGTTGGATCATTTTTAACAACAATAGGTGCGCTGGGCACAATAACGTGTCCTTTAGAAGCAAAAAAATCAAGAAAAGCCTGGCGTATTTGGGTAGCTGTCATAGGGTGCAAAGGTAAGTATTAGTCCGAAAGTCGGGAAGTCCGAAAGACAGTAAGTTCAACTTTCAGACTAAAAAAATAAAATCTTACCTTTGTGCATGCCTTACAAAGAACGTGAGATCAGCAAGATGTATTACACCATGGGTGAAGTATCGGCTATGTTCGATGTTAACCAGTCGTTAATACGCTTTTACGAAAAGGAATTTGATGTA
>JAQBNY010000345.1 GCA_028288315.1 Mucilaginibacter sp. | reverse complement strand
TGTTTAGTTTCAGATCCATATTGTGTTGTATAAACCGTAGCTTTGCGTGATTGTTCAATTAATAATCCGCAAAAAAAATCATTACAAATGTGCGGATTTGTATGTAAACTCACACATGAATAAATTGATCCGCAGCTTTGGTTTTGCCTTTAAAGGATTAGGATATGCTTTTGCCACTCAGCAAAATTTTAGGATACATGTTTTTGCCGCTATAATTACCTGCGGATTTGGATATTTTTTGCACATAAGCGCGGATGAATGGCAGTGGGTAATGCTTTGCATTATGCTGATGATGGTAGCCGAACTGCTCAATACGGCTATTGAGGCACTGGTAGATCTGGTATCACCGGGGTATAATGAACTTGCCGGGCACGTAAAAGATATTGGCGCCGCAGCGGCATTAGTTGTTGCTATTTTTTCGCTGGCTACGGGCGCTGTTATTTTTATACCGAAAATTTTACTGCTGGTAAATGCTGCATAAAACGCGGGGCATAGTATTTAAAACTACCGATTACAGCGAGAGCAGCGTTGTAGTACAAATATTTACCGAAAAATTTGGGCTACAATCATACATTATTAACGGTGCCAGAAAACCGAAGGCGAAAATAAGCCGCAATATGCTGCAGCCACTTAGTTTAGTTGATATGGTAGTTTACCATAAAACAACAGGCAACATACAGCGCATTGCCGAATTAAAGAACTCGCCCCTGCTGCAAACCATCCCCTATGATGTTATAAAAAGCTGCCTGGCCATGTTCCTGAACGAGGTGTTGTATAAAGCCATAAAGCAGCAAACCGCTGACGAAAACAGCTTCGATTTTATTTTTAATGCCATTGAATGGCTGGACAACGCCACCAGCGGACTGGCAAACTTTCATTTAGTTTTTTTAATTCAGCTAACGCGATACCTGGGGTTTTACCCACACGGTAACTATGCCGAAAATACAAACTACTTTGATATGAAAGACGGTGTATTTAGTCCGTACAAACCGGATAGTGTATCCTATCTGTCGCCGCCGCATACAAGTAATTTTTACAACCTGCTCACAAGTGGTTTTGGGCATATTGAGGAAATTAAGCTAAGTAATGATGAACGCAGATATTTGATCAACAAACTACTGGAGTATTATGCCATGCATATTGAGGGGTTTGGGAATATCCGATCGCACGAGGTATTGGAGGAGGTGCTGGGGTAATTATGTACTCTTCTTAAACATTCGTGTAATAAAGTTCCCTTCTTCGCCTTTTTTCTCTTTAGGCGGACCAATAAGAAAACCGTAATCTTTAAGCGGTTCGCAGTTATCACAAATTATTTTAAAAATGCCCAGCAGCGGTACGGCCAGTATCATACCCGCAATACCCCACACAGCTTCGCCAACTACTATAATGAGTATGGTAAACAGCGGGTTAAGGTTTAGCCTATCGCCCACTACAAGGGGTTCTAATATATAGGTTTGGATGAGCTGAACCAATGCATAAGTGATAATAACGCCAACCACAACTTTAATATCGCTGCTTTGTGCCAGTGCCATTAAAACAGTTATAGATGTACCTGTAATATTACCCACAAAAGGAACCAGCTCCAGTACACCGCACAGCACGGCAAAAAACAACGCGTTATTTACACCTGCAATGCTAAAACCTATGCCATACATCACCCAAAGCATTATTATCATAAGACCCAGGCCGCCCAAGTATTGCTGGGTAACCTTACCCGCATTTTGCAATACTTCCCTGGTTGCATCACGGTTTTCCGGCTTAAACATCCGCAGGATAAAATTCTTAAAATGCCCTCTGAAAAATATAAAAAGGAAGGTATAAACCAATACCAGAATAGCATCAATAATAATGCCTGCCAATGAACCAAGCAATGTGGTAACTATGCCGGCCACTTTTCCCACTCCGCCGGATTGCTGTTCTTTAATTATTTTTTGCTGTTCCTGATTTGATATGCCAAAATGCTGTTTTACGTAGCTTTTAAGACCGGTAACAATACTGTTTACACGCTCTTCGATCATAGAAAGATCATCAATAAGATCACTTAGCTGGTACTGCAGCAATGTTATTAGCGCACCCATTACTAGTAGCAGGGCCGCAACACTTAATGTAGCTGACAAACCATTATTTATGCCCTTGCTTTGCAGCCAGTGGCAAATGGGTAACAACAGCATAGCCAATACGGCACCAAATGTAAGTGGAATAAATACCGGCCGGCCAAAAAATAGTATGCCGAAAACCAGCACAAATAAAGCAAGGATACGAAGGGTTTGGTTAAGGTAGGCTGTACTCATTCAACTGGTATTTAACCACAGAGACCATCAAAAAGAAAATTACAAGAACACTAGTTTGAATAGCCTACAGGCTTAATCTAAAACATTAACTCGTGACTTTACATCTCTTAGTGTACTTTGTATAAATCTTTGTGACCTCTGTGGTAAATCTTTTAGCCTAAAACGCGTTTTCTAATATAATCTATGGCAGAGTCTGGCAATTCATTTCCCCCGGTTTGTATGAGGCAATTGTCATCCTGTATCTCAAGCTCTGCATTTATATTATTATCAATACATACAATAAGCTTATTTTGCTCCTTTTCAACTTTGCAGGTAAGTTCGCGGCCGGAGTAGTGGATCTCAAATTCATATTTCCCGTCTTTATCCGCAGGATGGGTGTCTTTTTCGTCTATCATAGTTTAGTTTTTTTACTATAACACTAAAAAACGCACCAATGTTTCATAAACAAAAAAAGAGAAAACCTAATGGCTCTCTCTTTTAAGTATTTACTGACCTTATTATTATCATAAAGAACGATTGTTAGAAAAAACGATATTAATAATTATCTCAAATATAATATCTATAGACTTAGCAGACTAAGATTTAACACTTATTAACAATTATATTTAAGGTAGGTGCTTTATTTAAAGTAAGTGCTTTATTCTAAATTGTTTTAGAAAGCGCAGGCTGCGCTGTAAAAAGGATCCTTTTCTATTTTTTAAAAAATATTTTATGGCGTGATAAGCTTGTTCATTTTCCTGTACAATAACAGGAAATTGCTTAACTGCTTGTTGCGCTATCTGTACCTGGTACATGTTTTCGATATTGGAATGCACACCAGAGCCATCATGCCCAATATTATGTATAAATGAATGCAGGGGATTAAGCGTTAGCCCCTTTTTCAAAAAAATGGATGCATACCACCTTATAGCCCATGAATTGTTTTTACCGGCTTTAAAGTCCTGCATCTGTTTCCAAAAATTCATGGTACCATCTATCGAGAACTGATTTATCTTTTCCTTATCAAAAGCTTGAATTAGTTTGTCAATATCGGGCTCAAAGTTTTTCCAGGCACGCGCCCAGGTAGCCCATCCCCAACTAAAGGCTGCACGAAAAAAGAAGGTTTCAGGCAGCGTTTTATCTTTAATATCAAACATATAAGCGCCAATATGCATCACCTCATCATTATCATCATAACGGGTTAAGGCGTCATTAAAAAACCGGAGGGAGTAAGGAGATGACAGCAGATCATCCTCAAATACAATAACTTTGCCGTACTCATTAACCAACTGGGTAACACCGCTAATAATAGAGTTAGCCAGGCCCATATTTTGCTTCCGGCTAATCACCTTTACAGATTTAAAGCCGGTAACCTCTGCCGCTATCTGCCTAACCTCTTGTACACTGGCCCTATCATCATCTGTTTTGGCTCCATCCGAGAAAATAAACAGGCGTGAATCTTCTGCCAGCAAATTTTTTTGCAAATAGCTTAAAGTACGGCGGGTATGATCGGGCCGGTTATATACAAAAAGTGCAATGGGCGCAAGGTTTTGCAAAATTCAATTAGTGATTTTAAAGATGCATTAACGTTGTAGTGAACAATAAATTATCACAAACAAGGTTTCCACTTAACTTAAAAAATATCGGCTTGTTTATTGGTTTTGTTACACAATACAGTGTAGGCGTTGGCCAGCTTTTCTTGCCACTTTGTGCCACCTATTTTAGCTGCCATATTTTTTGCAAAATACTCGGCGGTTATTTTTAGGCTGGTCACCAATCCTTTTGGCTTCTTTTGATTAACGTAAGTATTAAACGAAGTTACCTCCGGCTCAATCATTGAAGTAAGATCTTTTACTACATCAAAGCCCTCTGTCTGCAATAAATATCTTAATGACGTTGGGGTGTAAACATTAATGTGTCCGTATGCCAAAAAATGCTTTATACGCTTATCAACTCCCGGCTTATAATCAATAGGTACCTCTATCACAAAATTGCGGCTCACTCGCTTTATTTCGCGCAGCAGCAGGCGTTCATGTTCTACATGCTCCAGCACGTGCGAAAGAATGAGCAGGTCGAAACTATTATCCTCAAAAGGCAAATGGTAACCATCAAACTCCTGCACTGATGACAGGCCCTTTATCTGGCGCGATTTGATGTGCTTTACTCCGCTATCAGATATCTCCACCGCATGGTATTCCGGCGCAAAATTCCAATCAGACAGGTACTTTAATATACTGCCATCGCCCGCACCAACCTCAAGTACTTTTGCAAAGGTTTGGCCCTTGCATACATCAACAATATGTTGCGCTTTATACTTGGCACCCAGCATGCGCCAGGCCTCGTCATGCTTTTGGTAAAACTCATCATACGCGGTTTTAACGTTTCCGCTTAATTTTTCTTCTGCCATATTATATTCCGAGGCAATTTTCAGATTTATAAAATACCGATGTTGACTTAAGGTAGAACAAGCCCGGCGAGATCCCGCTAAAAGGCAAATGCTTAAAACCCTTGTCTATCAGGAAATCAACCCCCTCTTTGTATACTTCACGTTCAGAATCGTCAAGCACAATAACACCTTCAGGTGTCAATGCATCAACGGCTTGCTTGCAGCAGTTCACCCGGTCGCGTCCATCAACAATAATAATGTCGAATTTCTCTTCCAGCTTAAGGGGCATCTGGCAATAATCGCCGCCCCGTACCAATTCAGTGTATATAAGTTCAGAATTTTCAGGTTTGTTTTCAGATTTCTCTATCTTATCAAACCACTCCTTATCGTGCTCTACAGAAACCACTACACCTGCATATTTGGCATAAAAAAAAGTAGAGTTGCCTGATCCAAATTCAAACACAGCGTGCTGCTTACCTAATCTATCTTTTATAAAATCAATAAACGAGTAAGTTACCCATGGTATAGGGTTGCCATCACGGTCAACCGGCGATTTGCTGTCGAAAGCCTTAAACCAGCCAATATCATTAAGATAGCCCTTGTTATTAAATGACAATAGCGCACGCAAATGCGCAGGATTGGTTAATACTTTTAATAGTGATGAAAATGTACTCAACGCTTTATGATTTTTTGAAACAGTGAAATTAAAAATAATGATTTAAACATCATCAATCCTTGTTGCCTTGTTTTCGGAATAAATAAAATAAAAAATGTGGCTACAGCATAAGCTATTAATGTAGCATATGCTGCCCCTATAATACCGTAAGCCGGTATAAAAAATAAATTCAATACAATATTTACAATAGCACCAACACCAGTACGCAGCATTGATAGCTTGAAATAACCTTCGGCTATGAGGTACTGCCCACTTGCGCTTCCTAAAAACACAAACACACCCGCCCAAACATGCACAGCTAAAACTGGTGCGGCAGGCCAATAAGCGGGCTTGTATAATAAATGATAAATCAGGTTAGATCCTAAACTCATTACTAAAGCAATAGTTACACTTAATATAACCATCAGATCATACATGTTTTGCAACCGCTTATAGTAACGATCAATATCTGTTTTACGAGCATGCATTATAGCAGGAAACACCGATGTTACAATGGCAACCGGAATAAAATACCAGTTCTCACTTAAGCTGGCAGCCGTTGTGTAAATACCCAATTCGCTGGCTTTCTCATACATGGGTATCATTACCTGATCAATTTTCATGTAAATAGTAACCAGTATGGCTGAGAACGCAAGCGGCCAGGAATGCTTAAGCAGATAGCCGGTTATACGGGCATCATACTTCCAGTTGCGGATATGGTTATTGCTTTTTTTATAAAGAACGATATATCCTATAGCCAGTATCAGCGCATCAAGCAGTAAGGAGTAAACAAACCATATAAGAGGTAGCTTTAAAATAATGAACAACAGTTTTATTAAGGCCGATATAATATTCCCTGATACCTGCACATACATAATATTTTTACCCTGTACTTTCGACTGGAAAAAGCTATCAATTATATTAACCGATTGAATTACCGATGTAAATGCCACAATCAATATATAACTAAACGGGGTTTCGAGCGGCTTGGCTAACGCCAGCAGCATATAAGCTGTGTAAACAAGTGGAAGCGTTAATACACCCGCTGTAAGCCTTAACCAAAAGGCGGTACCTAATAAAGTGTCCTTCCTCTCGGGATGATTTAGCAGTTCACGGGTAATAAAACCATCTAAGCCTAAAGCTGCAATAGCCATAGTAAAGGTTACAATTGCCATAGGATAGTTCAATATCCCAAATTCGGCCGTGCTCAAATACCTTGATAGCAGTACACTGTTGATAATGAATTTGACAACCATACTGCCAACCCTGGCAATTAAAAGCCAACCCGTATTTTTAAAATACTTCTCTAATGCCTGCTGATCAAAACCGGGGATGCTGGGAATACGCATATATTGTTTGCAAATGTATAAAAAAGCAAAGAGCCCTCTGTATTTAAACCGAGGGCTCTTTGTAATATATGCTATTTAAAAATTACTGGTTGGTAAATTTCTTAGCGTTAATCCTTCTTTCGTTCTCGTTAAGGAATATTTTACGTAAACGGATGCTTTGTGGTGTAACCTCAATGTATTCGTCGGCTTGTATGTACTCCATTGACTCTTCTAAAGAGAATTTAATAGCAGGTGCAATACGCACGTTGGTATCACTACCTGATGCACGCATGTTGGTTAACTGCTTGCCTTTAGTTAAGTTAATAACCAAATCGTTATCGCGGATGTGCTCGCCTAATACTTGTCCTTCGTAAACGTCAACTCCCGGATCAATGTGGAAACGACCACGATCCTGTAATTTGTCTATCGCAAAAGCAGTGGTTTTACCAGTATCCATTGATACCAATACACCATTTAAGCGGCCCGGGATAACACCTTTCCATGGCTCGTATGCTTTAAAGCGGTGTGCCATAATAGCCTCGCCACCTGTTGCAGTTAATACGTTGTTACGTAAACCTATAATACCACGTGCAGGAATATCAAATTCAAGGTGCTGTAAATCGCCTTTAGGCTCCATTACCAACAGGTCGCCTTTGCGCTGTGTTACCAGCTCAATAACTTTACCTGCAACCTCGCCCGGTACATCAACTATTAAAGTTTCAACCGGCTCGCATTTAACACCATCAATTTCTTTAACAATTACCTGTGGCTGACCTACCTGTAACTCATATCCCTCGCGACGCATAGTCTCGATCAATACTGATAAATGGAGAATACCACGGCCATATACTAAGTATGAATCCGGCGATTCGGTTTCAACAACCTTAAGTGCCAGGTTTTTCTCCATCTCTTTGTATAAACGGTCACGCAGGTGGCGTGATGTTACAAATTTACCCTCTTTACCAAAAAATGGTGAAGTGTTGATGGTGAACAACATGTTCATGGTAGGCTCATCAATATGGATAACTTCCAATTGCTCCGGTTTTTCGAAATCGGCAATAGTATCACCAATATCAAAACCTTCAATACCTACAACAGCACAAATATCACCTGCACTAACTGAAGTTGCTTTAACTTTACCTAAGCCTTCAAAAGTGTATAGTTCTTTAATTCTTGATTTTTGAATAGTACCATCGCGTTTTACCAATGATACCGGCATGTTTTCTTTTATAGTACCACGTGCAACACGACCAATTGCTATACGACCTACGAAAGATGAATAATCTAACGACGTGATCTGCATTTGCAAAGTACCTTCATTAATAGGTGCCGGTGGAATGTTTGCCAATATAGCATCCATTAACGGGAAAATATCCTCTGTAGGTTGTTTGTAATCCGTGCTCATCCAGCCTTGTTTTGATGAACCGTAGATAACCGGAAAATCCAGCTGATCTTCAGTAGCTTCAAGGTTGAAGAACAATTCAAAAATTTGTACGTAAACTTCTTCAGGGCGGCAATTTTCTTTATCAACCTTGTTTACAACCACAATTGGTTTTAAGCCTAAAGCCAAAGCTTTTTGGGTTACAAAGCGGGTTTGAGGCATAGCGCCTTCAAATGCATCGCATAATAATAAAACGCCATCAGCCATTTTCAATACACGCTCAACCTCACCACCAAAATCGGCGTGACCAGGGGTATCAATAATGTTGATCTTAACATCTTTGTACATTACCGAAACGTTTTTTGATACGATGGTAATACCACGCTCACGCTCCAGGTCATTGTTATCAAGTATCAATTCACCAGTTTCCTGTCCGTCACGGAAAATGGCGCAACTGTGTAAAATTTTGTCAACCAATGTGGTTTTACCGTGGTCAACGTGTGCGATGATCGCTATATTTCTTATTT
>JAQBNY010000210.1 GCA_028288315.1 Mucilaginibacter sp. | reverse complement strand
GTACCTTACGTACACCTACTTCTTTTGCACGGTTAACAGCCTGTGCAGTGGCCAGGTTTATAAAGTTTACGCAGGCAATAACCAAAATAAATAAAGCTATCATCCACAGCATTTTAATCATTTGCGGAGTAATGGATTTGTTTGAATAGTTACCCGCTTTATTATCAAAATGCACATTAACCAATGCCTGTGCTATTTCGCTATCTTTATTATCAGGCGTGTGGTTTCTTTTTACAAGGGCACGCAGCCTTTGGGTAAGGTGTGCCTCGTTAACATTTGGAGCTAATAACACATAACAGCCAAAATTACTTCCGGTGCTATCCCAATCTTTTGATTTAAGTATATCTGCTGTAAAACCTGTCCCTAATGATATTACAACCTTTAGCTGGAAATCGGTGTTTTTGGGCATAGATGCCAGTATTCCGGTTACCTTTAATACATCTTTATTGTTCCATTTAATGGTTTTACCCATGGCGATTCTCCAGTCGCCAAAATATTTTTCGGCAGTTTCCTTACTCAATAAAACCGTATTCGGGTCTTTTAATGATGCGGCAGTGCCCTCAAGCAACGGGAAATCAAATATTTTAAAGAAGGCAGGATTGGTGGCAAATACGCCTTCGGTTTCTTTAAATTTCTTCTCTATTTGCCCTTCGGCATTTAACACTTGTAACTGTTCATCGTTTTGATGATAAATAGGTGCTGCCTGCTCAATTTCAGGTATATCAGCTTTTAGCGACTGAGGCACAGCACGCGGTATACCTGATCCGTAAAAGATATCCTTTGAATCGGCATGGTGGTACTCTGTAAGCAGGCGGTATATTCGGTCTTTTTTACTGTGAAAATTATCAAAGCTGGAATGAAATTGTATCAGCACAAAAATAACAAGGCAAATGGCAATGCCCGAGCCCAGGCCTATTATGTTAATGAACGTGTACGATTTATGACGCGATACATTACGCCAGGCGGTTTTAAATAAGTTTTTTAACATAGCAAAATAGTTTATTTAAGTTTTGAGTGACACCTAAATTTTGACAAAGCAAATGCCACGCAACAAAACCTTGTTTTTAATACACTGAAGGCATTTTTATTTAACAGGGGTGTACGATAACGAACAGTTGTACGTGCGGTTTCGTACGTTACTATTCGTACTTCTAACTATAATAAAAACTTATATTAATGGATGATAATTTCCTGATTATTGACTATTATTAACAAATAAACCAATTTACCTGATGGCCAAAAGGAAATTACTGCTGTTACCTATTTTTTTATTTCCGCTGGTAGTTATTTTATCGCAATGCTTAAGCACTAAAGAGGTACAAGATCCACGGGGCGAAGCTTATGCAGGTGCTAAAACTTGTATAAGCTGCCACAAAGATATCGGCAACAGCTACCCGCATATGGCGCATTATATTGCATCTTCGCCGGCAACAACCAAAACAGTACACGGCAATTTTTTACCGGGGTTAAATAGCTTTACCTATAATGATCATACAAAGGTTGTGATGACCAAAACCGATAGCGGTTTATACCAAACTAATTATGTAAATGGCCAAAAGGTAGAAACCGCACGAATAGATATTACTATGGGTGGCGTTAAAGGCGAAAGCTATTTGTATTGGAAAGAGAACGAATTATTTCAGTTACCCGTATCATTTGATAACACCAAAAATCATTGGATTATGAGCCCCGGTTATGATACCGTTATAGCCAGTTTTGACAGGATGATAAATTTACGCTGCATGGAGTGCCATACATCAAACGCTAAAACTGAACCGGGTAAGCTTCCAAGTTTCTCGGGCGATGCAATAGGCTTCCAAAAAGGCTCGGTAATATTGAGTATTGACTGTGAACGCTGCCACGGCGGTGCAAAGCAGCATGTAAATTTCCAAACAGAAAACCCAACCGTTAAAACTGCAAAATACATTACCAAAATAAGCGCTTTAACCCGCGAACAGAAGATAGACCTTTGCGGCACATGCCACTCGGGTACACAAACCCAAAATTCTAAATCGATATTTGATTTTAAACCCGGCGATAAACTCACCGACTATAAAAAACACGCACTATCTGCAGGGCCTTTAGATCTGGCCCACATTGATGTACACGGCGACCAGCTGGATATGTTAAAAACCAGCAAATGTTATATAAGCAGCCAAATGGATTGCTCTACCTGCCACAATACCCATAAAAACGAGCGTAATGATATGGCGCTGTTTGCCCAACGCTGCCAAGCCTGCCATAAAACTGCAAACCACAACGTGTGTAAAATGGCAGATAAGCTTGATGCAAAAGTATTACAGGCAAAATGTATAACATGCCACATGCCTGCCCTACCCTCAAAAGCAATAGTTAACGAAAAGGAATCGGTATTGATACACACGCATCATATTGCGATTTATCCTGATGAAATAACAAAGATAAAAGCCTATATAAAAAAGAAATGATGGTTATCCTACCGCGTAGCATAACCATCATTTAAAGGAGGTTAAATTTTATTTCTTTATGTTATTCTCCAGTACTATAAATGGCGTATGCTCATCCCAATTTGGCGTAAAATTAGGTTGAAACAATAGCCCGCTCGCATAATTGCCTAAAATAATATCAGGCTTGCCATCATTGTTATGATCTGTAACTTCCATTGCCATCCACCTGCCGTGCTCACTTACCGGCACAGCATGCGCTTTAAAACTCATAGGCTTATCCTGCTCAAAATAAATAAACTCTTCGGCTGGCTTATTTTTCATATCTGCAAAAAAGGCAATGGTGGCTATATCCAAATCACCATCCTTATCAAAATCAGTAGCTATGGCTTTAGTACAACCGTTTATGGGATAAAACCAGGTTTGTTTAAATTTAAAATTGCCCAGGTTTTTATAAATGTATAAACCATGGTAAGGTTTTAAAATCCTCGAATCTCGGTAGTTATAACCACAGGTATATATTAAATCAAGATTGCCGTCATGGTCAATATCCGTTAGCTGAAAACTTGTTGAACCATTTACCGGTGGAAAATTTAACAACTCTTTTGATGTGAAGCCACCTTTATGGTCATTTAAGAATAGTGACAGGCCTTCGTTATTAACACCAAACAACACCATTAAATCTGGCCAGCCATCTTTATTATAGTCACCTGCTACCGCCTGCACTGCTCCCGGCCTGTCTGTAATAGTGAATTGCTTATATGATTTATGATCAGCAGTAGGTTTTAGCATGAATACCCCACCTTTTAAATTTCCCTGACCACATATTACAATTTCATTTGTACCGTCCTTATCAAAATCAGCATTAAGGGTTTGTACAGGTCGGGGAAGATCTGATGCGATTTCTGTTAACTGCTGATTTTTACCCCCGGTTAAACTTAAATTGAATATCCTGCCATTTGGAAAGTCAATAGGATCTAACCTGCCAATACATGATATAATTGCCTGCTCAGCACCTGTTGCATCCTTTATAAAATTGGCATTTACCGCTGCCGATGGTAACTTGGTTTGATTAGTTATTTTAAGATCTTTACTCCACTCTGTTAAAAATCCTGATACCACATCTCCGGTATATAATTTACCTGTAGTTGGGTTTGAAGCAACCATGGTAGTAAAACATATATCATTAATCTTGGCTGGCTTAATTAAGCTGAACCCGGCCCAGTCATTTAATAAAGGCGACGGTGCTTTTGCAGGCATTAATGTGTCTGGAGCTAACTTTTTATAGTACGTAACTATGCTTTGCCATTCTGAAAGAGATAAGCCGGCTGTGTCTTTTTCTGATTTATAGTAATCTGGGCCATAGGTTGATATTCCTAAAAACTGGGCCATTGCAGGTAAAGTATGCACTGTCCAAACGGTTTTTGTAAGCGCGTTTACTGGCACAAGCGAATGGCACTTTGTGCAATGCAGTTGTACCAGATTTTTGCCGTCCACTAAGGTATCGCCGGTTAATTGATAAGCAGATGCGGTTGATGTTTTATTTTTACAGCCATTGAACAATGTACTTGCCGACAGCAATAAAATAAATGATAATATAGATGATGTAAATAAAAAAGTTCTATTCGGTTTCATAAAACGGTAGTACTTGTGTTATTATTTAATTTTGCAATTTTAGTTTGTTCCAAATATATTCGCCTATTTGCCTGCCTTGTTTGGCACCGGCATCTACGCTTACTTTGTAATGTAATCCGCCATAATACCTGCTTATAGATGTTTCATCGGCAGCCTTTAAAAACGAATCGAAATGACGCTGCATGCCAATATAACGCAAATCGCTTGTATCCATGTATTCAAAGTTATCTCCAAAAAGATGTGTTAAAATAACCGCCGATGCACCACTGATATCACTGTGCCCGCTTGGATATTCAGGAAACGGTGGTGTTTGCAATAAAGGCAGCCAATTATGATCTATTTTATCGTTAATAACAGTAACCGGCCTTATATATTGAGTAGTGTATTTAACCTGCCAGCCGCAAATAAACGCGTCATATAAAGCAATTGATGTTAGTGCATAAGCCTGAGCAGTTTTAACAGCACTTGCCTTGGTCTTTTTACAGGCAATGGCAGTAATACCTATCCAGTGCCCACCCGGTGTAATTTTTTTATTCACAAACATCATATGGCCACTGTGCTGTATAACAAAAGGGTTATCATCCCAAAACTTAGCTATAGTAATTTGCTCTTTTGTATTGTTTTTGCTTTGATTGTATACTGCAAGGTTTTGTTTAAAGTATTCGCTGTTCTTATCATCACTAAATGGCGGCGGCGGCGGCAAAGCAAAATCTGAAGATGATTTTACGGCGAATGTTTCCATTGTACCCCAGCAAAATTCAACACCGTCCAGATAATCTGGTGGTGTTGGACGCCATTTTCCATCATCGTTTTTACCCAGAAAACGTGGTTTGCCCCTTGTTTGCGGGTAATTGTCAAATGCGGCCCTGCCTAATATGGCTTTCCCTATTTTTTCGCCAAAATCCATTGAACGTACGTAGGTAGAGTCGTCCAGGTTATCCTGATACATAGCAAACACCTTGTTCTCGTATTTTTTTAATGTATCAACAGAAAAAGTTACTTTATGCGCTACAGTAAAAAATGCTTTTGTAGCAGCCAGTGCAAAGTTATACTTCTTACCTTTTTGAGGCTGAGGCAACGGTTTAAAACCATTTAACTGACTTACAATTGAATTGTATTTGGGATCAGCAAAACGCATAGCCTCATAAGCAGCAAGTGATGTATACCCATAAATACGGCTCGCAACCGGCGGACTAAACACATCATAAATAATAACCTGCGTTAGCTGGTCAACATTTTCATGCAAAACCTCGGCATCGTTTAACAACTTAGTTTTATTTTTTTGTTTACAACTTACAACAACCAATACAAAGACTGCAGCAAGTAATATCTTCAAGTATTTCATAATTGGTTGGGCAATATATTAATTTAACGGTATACTCCTTGTATGCCCATAATTATCAGTAACAGTTACAGATGCCATTGCCGGATCAATATTAAAGAACCTTGCCGACTGCGATAAGAACGATCCGCCGTTATAAAATTCCTGTTTGGCTGTTTTGCCATTCTTATATTTTATATGAGCAAACATATCTAATGGCTGCAGCTTAACCGTTTTAACTGGCTTCTTTAATTCAAATACCTTAATGGCATCTTTATATTGGGTAGCAGCCAACATATATTGGCCCTTAGCGCCCCGTAGTTTAACCAGCGCCTTACCATTGCCTGGGATATAAATTCCGCTTTGCTGTATGGTTAATGGTTTAAAATTACCCTTGCCATCGCCTTTTAGCATTAAGCCATTAAAGGCATCATACCTGCCTGTGCTTACTTCAGTACCATAATCATTACCGTTTAGGGCTACATCAAGGTTGCCGTCGCCATCAAAATCATCTACTACCATCCCGGCTAATTGTGATATCTGCGCTTGCTCGGGCAGTGGTATCATGGTAAATTTACCTTTGCCATCATTACGCAGATAGCATGATAAAAGTGTATTTGCCTTTAACCTTAAAGCTCCTTTTCGCATTTCGGGCGTAAGCACGCTATCCATGGTTGCTACGGCGTATGATTTATAATTTTGATACCTCACACGCATGCTAATTACTTGCTTAACAATATCATCGCGTGTATGGGCCGGAAACTCCTGCATTACTCCCTTTTTGTCTTTTAAAAATACCGATGGGAATGCATCATAGCTATTATTATTGTCAAAATCTTTTGCGGTTATATACATCGGATATTGGTCTGTAGCTTTATAGAAAGTGTTTAAACCTGTGTTACCTACTATGTAATCAATATCGCCGTCATTATCAAAATCAGCACCGGTGATGGTGTTCCACCAGCCTAATTGATTAGCAATGCCGGTGGTGCTAGTAACGTTTTTAAATGTACCATGATCGTTCTTTAAAAATGTAACAGGCATCCACTCGCCGGTAATTACCAAGTCGGGCCAGCCATCGTTGTCATAATCCGTAAAAGCGGCATCGCATACTAAACCAATATTGGTAAGCCCCTTTGCTACGGTGGGGGTTACATCAGTAAATTTAATGTGCCCGTTCTTGCTATCGTTACGCAAAATAAAACTTGATACCGGTTTAGGATAGTTCCAGGGCTCTACCCTGCCAGATACGAACAGATCAAGCGAGCCATCTTTATTATAATCAACAGCCTTAACGCACAACTTACTGGTGAAATTAGCCGGTAAAGCATCAGGCTGTAAGGTAAAGTTGCCTTTGCCGTTGTTCATATAAATCCTATCCTGGTATGATTTTGAGCCGGGCTCCTGTTCATAACCGCCGCTTGCGGCGTACAAATCAAGGTCGCCATCGCCATCAGCATCAAATAACAGCAGGCCTTCATCTTTAAACTTGTTTGAAGTTGTTGCAGATGTAACCATGTTCTGTTGTATGAACTTACCACTTGCCTGTTGTAAAAATAATTGTGCCGGGTACTTTGATGTACCGCCAACAACCATATCATCAAAACCATTACCATCAACATCACCTACGGCAACTGCGGGTGAGTATTCTGATAATTTATGAGGAATAAGCTTTTGCACATTAAAATCAACAAAATCATCTGATTTATGAATATAATTTATGCCTACAGCTTTGGTAACTTCAGTAAATAATGATTGTGTGTTAATTTTTGGCCCATCAAAACTGTAATTGCTATGTGCATTGGCAATATCCACTTTAAGCGTTTGATCGGCTTTGATATTATGCAAGGTTTGCTGCTTTCCGTTTTGCCATTTTATAACTACCGAATCTAATTTAGCAACCTTGCCCAAACCAAAATTGGCAATGTTTTGTATGGTAGATAAATACCCTCTGAACGGTGTATTCTCATACACCTGGTGTTTGCCATGGTCATAATAAATATCGGCCCAGGCACCTATGCCATCCTTATTTTGATCTGATCCTTTAAATTGGATATGCAGATAATGGTTATCTCCTTTGTCTTTGTCTCTTACAGTATTCCGGTAGATGTATGCTTCATCATCAATATTGTTAATGATCATATCCATTGCACCATCGTTATCCAGATCGGCATAAGCGGCACCATTTGAAAATGAAGGGATATCTAAGCCCCAGTTTTTTGATACGTCCTCAAACTGTAGTGTGCCGTTGTTCCGGAATGCATAATTAGGTATCTTAACAATAGGTATTTGATCAAGTACTTGTCTTTTGGTAGCTATCGCGTATGATTCGTTCCTGAAAGTTATAAAATCATGATCGGTAACATCACGCGGATAACCATTTGTTACTATTATATCCCGAAAACCATCATTATCGAAATCGGTTATCATGGGCCCCCAACTCCAGTCGGTTTGTGCTACGCCACTTAAAAAGGAAATTTCGCTAAATATTGGCGCACCTATAGAATCATTCTGACCTAAACGTGGCCCCTGATTAAGCTGTAAAGTATTATGATTATATTGGTATTGATAGCCGTATTGATCAAAATTTTGATACAACTGGTATGATGTTCCGGGCATGAACATTTTTTTACGATAGTTATCCTCCGGGTCCATATCCAATTCAAAAACATCAGCAAGGCCATCATTATTAATATCCTGAATATCCTGCCCCATTGCACTTGTGGCAGTGTGCTTAAAGTATTCCTGTGTACGATCTGTAAAGGTACCGTCGTGATTATTGATGTATAAGATGTTGCTTGGTAAAAAATCGTTGGTAACATATATATCTTTCCACCCATCGCGATTTATATCTGCAATGCTGGCAGCATGGCCATACCCTTCAATAAGAATACCAGCTTGTTTAGATACATTTGTATAAACTCCATGCTTTAAAGCCGGGTTATAATCATTACGGTAAAGCCTGCCTGTACTTTTTGCTGAACCATCTTTAATTATGGGCCTGAAAGAACTCGTATTATCTGTTGATTTTGCCTCGTTAACTGTAAGGTACATATCCAAATCACCATCATTATCATAATCAAAAAATGATGCCATGGTAGAGTGTATATTAATATTCAATCCATATTCCTTTGCGGCTTCTTTAAAATGCGGAATGCCGTCTTTGTCGGGCCCCTGGTTAATGTATAACAGGTTCATGCGCTTAACAGGATTGTGTAAAAGAGTATTACATATGTATATATCCTTTAAACCATCGTTATTAATATCAAAAACGGCTACACCCCTGCCCCAGCCACCTTTACCGGCTACCCCAGCCTTTTCTGTAACATCATCAAACTTCATATCGCCTTTATTGATGTATAACCGGTTAGATACCGCATTGCCAATAAAGTAAATATCCTGCAAGCCATCATTATTAAAATCGCCAATACCTACCCCTCCACCGTTGTATATGTTAAGCATATCCAGCGGATTGATAGAATCATTCTCAACTATCTCATTATTAAAGTGAATATTAGAGTGGGATGAAGAAACCTTTTCAAAAAGGGTTGCTTTTTTACACGAAAAAGCAAATAGTGCTAAAGCGATCAAAAAGGGGGATTTTAAAGCTCTCATTACAATGGGTCTGAAACAAATATATAATAAAAAAAGAGGGGAAGATAGATTATCCCCCCCTCTTTTATGAGTTATTATAATTAATAACCAGGGTTTTGTTTTAGTTTTTTACCCTGCGATAAATCTATCTGGGCTTGAGGTATAGGGAAAAGTTCGTTCCTGTTTGCAGTGAACTTAGCAACCTTCATAACTGCTGATGTAAACTTGGCACCAAAGTCACGAGTATTTTTAAGGAATTTTTCAATTTCTGTTGACATGATTGTACCTGCAGGGCCGCCATTTGCAGCATCCCAACGAGATAAGTCAAAGAAACGATGACCTTCCATACCTAACTCAATTTTGCGCTCAAAGTAAACCGCTTTACGGGCAAATGCCTGGCCGTTTGCTGCAAACTGGCCTGTGTATAAACCTACTTTGTAGTTTGCAGCAAATTGAGTATTATCTACAATTGGTTTTGTAGCATCACCACCGGTATAACCGGTTAATTTACCTTTAACCCAACCGCTTTGTAAAGCGGCACGAGCTCTAACCTGGTTAACATAGGTTTCTGCAACCGAAAGTTGGTTTGCTTCAACAGCACACTCTGCAGCCCATAAAAGCACATCCGCAAACCTGATAGCGTTATAACTATTTGAAGTGGACTGGTTTGCAGCCCAACCACCGTATGAATCTGAAGTAGTTGATTGTGCAGCTTTGTAATAAACGTTTTTAATTGGTAAGTACGGACCACCATTTGGCTGGTCACGTGCCCATGCAGCTCCCGGGCATATACCCCAGTCTAAGTAAGGAATACCACGACGGCCTGCTGACCAGTCTAACCTTGCATCTACAACCTCATTACCAGGTAAATATGTAGCATCCTCTGCTGCAACACCCTGGTCATTTTTAATGTAATCATTTTGGTAAGTATCAATTAAAGGCAAACCATTAGCATCAACTTTAAATGAGTTAACAAAATCAAATGTTGGCTGGAAGAAACCGCAGCATCCTGCAGGGCCACCAGAAGGGAAGTTTAACACGTTACCGGCGTTGCCATTTAAACCATTTGCTCCATCTTTCACAGATGTTTGCACAACAAATACGCCTTCAGCGCCATTTTTTGTTGACGGATTAAAGTTGTTTGCATAAGGCCCTAAAGCATATGTAGCACCAGAACTTGTTTTACCATTAGCAATTACATCTTTTAAAATAGTAAATGCCTCGGCATACTTGTGGTTGAACATAAGTGTTTTAGCCTCGAAAGCTAAAGCAGCCCATTTGTTTGCACGGCCAATTTGCAGTTGCGTTTCTGGAAGATCGGCTGCTGCTGCTGCAAAATCAGCTGTAATTTTATCCCAAATTGGGCCATCGTTAGATACATCAAAGTTATTTGCAGCATAAGTGATGGTTTCATCAACATATGGAATGTTTTTCCAAAGCTTTGCAGCCTCCAGGTGGTAAAAACCACGTAGGAACCTTGCTTCAGCAATATATTGTTTTGTTTGTTCAGCATTAATTGAACCATCCTTTACTGTTGGCAAAACACGCAATACATCGTTTGCACGTTGTACACCTGCATAACATACGCGCCATTTATCATCAAGATAGGCGTTTGCACCTGTTGCGTTAAACGCTTCAAGATTCGCGGCATCAGGCTGGTCACCAGGGTTAGAGCCTTTAAAGGCATCACCTGCTACAACACTACCATAAACCCAGTTATCGGTACCTGTTTCCCACGGGCTTCCTTGTTGTTCAGCATAAACGCCATCTACTAGTGCATAGGCACCTATTAAAACACCATCAACACCGGTTCTGGTTGCAACCACATCTGGTGTTAGTGCACCATTTGCAGGCTGATCGAGATACTTCTTACATGAATATGATGAGGCTAACAGTAGGACTGCCGCCGGGATCATTACTTTTAATTTCAAATTTTTCATAACTATAAAATCTTTATGTAGTTAGCTATATTTTAGAATGATAAGTTAACACCTAATATAAACCTGCGCTCATTATTAGGGTAGTTCCCTAAATCAATACCAGGGCTGTTTCTGTCAACAGATTGTAGTTCCGGATCCGGACCTGTATATTTTGTTACAGTAAATAAATTGGTACCCTGTACATATACGTGTAACTTATCAATACCAACGCTTTTTAACATGTTTGCACCAAAGGTGTAACCCAGTTGCACCGAACGTAATTTCAGGAATGAACCATTTTCTACGTAGTACGAGCTGATAGCATCGGCAGTACTAAAGGTAGTTGTCTTTTCAAGTATCGGGGTCTTAGCACTTGCATTTTGTGCAGCAGTTTTTGACGGGTCCCAAGAGTTGTATAACAGATCGCGGCTTTTATTACCGGTTTGCGAACCGTAGAAGTTAGTCCAGTATTTAATTGAGTTATAATCCTTGTTACCTTGTGAACCATAGAATACTGCGGCAATATCAAACCCTTTGTATGCGGCGTTTAAGTTAACACCGTAAGTAAAATCGGGGTTAGGGTTACCAATAAAAGTACGGTCATTATCATCAATTTTGCCATCACCGTTAACATCGGTATAACGGAAACGACCCGGAGCAGCATCTTTTTGATATGGAGATACTGAACCAAATACATCCGGCTTTTGTGCTGCATTTAATGCATCAATTTCTGCCTGTGTATTCCAGTAACCTTGTACTTTATAACCATAGAACTCGCCTATGCTAGTACCAACAGCATTTTTAACTACGCTACCATTACGTATACCTGTTGTAAAGAAACTTGCACCAAGTTCGGTAATAGTGTTTTTTACTGTAGTAACATTTGCACCAATGTTGTAAGTAAAACCGCCTGACTGGCCGTGATAAGTTGCGCTGATATCAACACCTTTATTTACCACCTGACCAACGTTAACAGTAGGGCGAGTGTTTGGACCACCACCAACTGTAGCTAACAGATCTAAGTTTTGAAGCAAGCCATCAACTGTTTTCTTGTAGTACTCTACAGTTAAATCAAAATGGTTAAATATTGATGCGTCAAAACCCACGTTAAACACTTTATCGCGTTCCCATGTTGTGTTTGGGTTACCGGTTATACTTGCATAGTAACCTGCAATAACTGAGTTTATTGAGCCGTCAATTGGGTAAGAAGAACCACCCGGGCTTCCGCTGAAGGCATTATAGAAGCTGTTTCTTATTACGTTACCGTTGTAACCTGATACACCGTAGCTACCACGTATCTTCAAATCATTTAACCAGTTAACACCTTTCAGGAAATCTTCCTGAGACGCGCGCCATGCCAATGATACTGATGGGAATGTACCCCATTTATTACCGGTGTCGAATACAGAGCTACCGTCACGACGGATAGTTGCACCTAAGATATATTTATCTGCATAAACATAATCTAAACGACCAAAGAATGATAATACTTTATTTGGGAAAGTTGTTGCAACATTTGGATCGTAAAAACCGCTGGTTGCAGTTGTTGCACCAGCCTGACCTTGACTAATGTTTGCAAAGAAAGGATCAAGACTGAACAAGTTCTTAGCTGTTGCATCTAACTGACGATGGCTGATGCTTCTGGCTTCAAAACCGCCTAAAACGTTAATGCTGTGTTTACCAAAAACCTGTTTGTAATTTAATGTATTACTCCAGTTATACCTGGTATCATATGAAGAACCTTCGTTGTAGCTGTTAGTACCACCATGTGCTTCACCGCTATCATACTGGCGGTAGCCAATGTTATAATAGTATCTGTTAGATATATCGGTACTAAAAGATGTACGTGCTGTAAAATGTTTCAGGAAATCAACTTCAGCAAAGGCTGTACCTTGCATACCCCATTGATTGGTATTAGTAGTACGTTGGCGCTCCTGGATACCAACCGGGTTAAGGGCGTTACCCAATGCAGCAGGGCCTGCGTAAGTACCACCTAAATTACCTCCGATATCTCTAACAGGGATAATAGGCAATGTACGATAAGTTTCAGAGATAGGGTTACCTTCGTTTTGGTTACCACCGTTAGCTAAACCACCACCACCATTTGGCGACTGGATGTAGAAAAAGCTAAAGTTTTCGCCCAAACGTACATGATCTTTAACACTGAATGTAGTGTTAACACGTGCCTGGTACCTTTTAAAGTATGTGTCTATTAATGTACCTTGTTGGTTAGTATAACCTAATGACATGAAGTACGAATTTTTATCGCCTGCGCCGCTTGCACTAATTGAGTGCTGTTGTATTGGAGCCGCTTTAAAAATTTGGTGATACCAATCGGTACCGCTGCCTTTTACAAACTGTTGGATCAGGTAATCTTTTGCCGGATCATTATCCAGGTGATAATTTGGTAAAAATGTACCAGCGTCTGCCTGGTTGAACACGCCTCTACCGTTTGCCGACTGATAACCATAATCGGCAATTTTACCATTTAACAACAAAGCGTTACCCGGGTCAACCTTATTAAGTAACTGCTCATATTCGCTTGCATTTAACGTGTTAAATATATTACCCCCTAAAGGCTGGGTTGTGCCATAAAAAGCATCGTAAGAAATGGTAGCTTTGCCTTGTTTACCTTTTTTAGTAGTTACCAAAACAACACCGTTACCACCACTTACCCCATAAATAGCTGCAGCACCTGCATCCTTTAATACTGATATAGACTCAATATCATTAGGGCTGATATTTGACATGCTTGAAGCTTGCAAACCGTCAATTACATACAGTGGTGATGAATTACCAAAGTTACTGGTACCACGAATAGTCACCTGTGCACCAGCACCTGGTGCACCTTGAGTAATAACGTTAACACCCGATGCCTGGCCTTGTAACAAGTTTTCTGAACTTACTGCAGGAATAGATTTTGCAGCTGTAACATTTACTGTCGCCACCGAACCGGAGATATCCTTTTTACGCTGTGAGGTGTAACCTGTTACAACTACTTCGTTTAGTGTGTTATTACCGGCTTGCAAAACAACTGTAATGCTGGTGTTACTGCCAACAGTAACTTCTTGCGTAGTGTATCCCAGATATGAGACCGCCAATACATTACCCGGACTAACATTCAGGCTGAACTGTCCATTAACGTCTGTTTGTGTTCCGGTAGTAGTACCCTTAACACGTACAGTGGCGCCAACTACCGGCAACTTGTCGTCGCTGCCAATAACACGGCCTGTGTACTTTGTTTGAGCTGTAACTACCAATGAAGATATCATGCAGCATAGTAGCAGGCATAATACTCTTCCTTTAAGGAGTAAACTTTTAAACATGAGATTGAGATTTAGTTGATTAATTTATTTGATTTAAGTTCTTGTTCAATGTTTGGTATAAGGATTAATACGTGCCGGGAGCGGCGATACTGAAAAACTTAAAGCGTTTTCTTTAAAGAAAGGGGTGAGATGCCCTTTGAACGAAAAATTGTTATAAAGAAAAAAGTGTAAAAGTTTAATCATATACCGACAACTACCTGTTAAAATTATTAGGCGCCTAAATTATGAGCCTGTTTTAGTAGGATCATGTTATTGCTTGTTTGTTAAGTTTTGTTAGCTTTTCTTTTTAATAGAAAAGTGTTATAAATGGTAATGCTCTAATATAAATAGAGTGTATAGGTTACACAAGTCTGTAGAATAGAATTATGAATTATTTATTTATTCGCATAAAAACTCACTTACTTTATATTTTATTAATATTCCGTTAAATAAATATTAACAAATTGGTTGCTTTAATAAAAAGTTAGCAACGTAAAAATCTTGTTATGCAATGTATTTATGAATAAAAAGCCTCTTTTTATTTAAGAAAGCATCAAAATTTGTTTTATCTATAAAACTTTTTAAAAATTTACATAAAGTTTAAAAATAAAAGCATTACCTAATCGATACAAAATTAACTATTCGTTAATACACCCTCCGATAATCTACAGTAAACTTTAATCTTTTTTGGGTTTAAAGTGGTTTGTCTTATTATAAATATCTGTCTCTCATATAAATATTGTATAAAATAAATATGCCGCAGTTTATTGCTACGGCATATTTATATTAATTATGTATAAACAGTTTTTAAATAATTCTGCTTATTATAAGTAGATGCTTATTACCTCATCCACTGCACTTTGGCTGTTTTTGTTTCGGCAGAATTGGTTCCTACCTGGATCACAAATTCGCCGGGTTCCCAATCGTATTTTAACTGGCTGTTGTAAAACTTCAACTGCTGCGGGGTTATATTAAAAGTAACATCCTTTTTTTCGCCTACTTGTAAATTAATTTTTTTAAAGCCTTTTAGTTCTTTTACCGCCCTACTAACGCTTGCTACCGGGTCGCTTATATATAACTGCACTACTTCTTCACCAGCATACGAGCCGGTGTTGGTTACCGTAACTGTAGCTGTTAATGTTTCGTTACCCTTAAGGTTGGTTTTACTTAGTTTAACATTGCTGTAAGTAAATTTACTATAGCTTAAACCATAACCAAATGGATACAACGGATCATTTGAAACATCCAGATAGTTTGATTTAAATTTGGTTGGGCCATTTGAATAAGGGCGACCAGTATTTAAATGATTATAATAAATAGGTATTTGCCCTACACTACGCGGAAAAGTTGTGGTTAACTTACCCGCCGGGTTGTAATTACCAAATAATACTTCGGCTATGGCATTACCTGCTTCAGTACCGGGTGCCCATACATCTAATATAGCGGCTGCGTTTTCATTTTCCCAGTTAAGGGTAAGCGGGCGGCCGTTAAACAATACTATTACTACAGGCTTCCCTGTTTTTGCTAAAGCTTTTAACAGGTTCCTTTGACTTTCAGGTATACTAATATCAGACCGGCTTGATGATTCGCCACTCATACTTTGCGATTCGCCAACAACCGCTACTATAATATCAGAATTAGCAGCAGTTTTAACCGCCTCATCTATCATATCAGCAGGTGCTTTCGCATCAAGGCCAACCATGCCCGGGCCAAAGTTAAGGCGCTTCATAAAAGTGGTATCATCTGTAATGTTTGATCCTTTTGAATAATTAACCTGTACATTATTGCCAGCTACATGTTTTATACCCTCTAATACACTTACAGATTTTTCCCACTCGCCGGCAATAACCCATGTACCAAGCATATCTCTTTTGTTATCTGCCAGCGGGCCAATCACGGCAATGCTTCCGCCTGATTTTTTTAATGGCAATATTTGGTTAGCATTTTTAAGTAATACAAATGAATGCTCAGCGGTAATACGTGCAGCCTTGCGGTTCTCATCTGTCATTACATCTTTTTGTTCTCTTGCCGGATCTATAGATTTATAAGGATTATCAAACAAACCCAATTTATATTTAGCTTCTAACACACGGCGGCAAGCCAAATCAATATCAGCAACAGTTACTTTATTTTCACTTAATGATTTTTTAAGTGTAGATAAAAAACCCTCACCTACCATATCCATATCTAAACCGGCTTTTAATGCCAGGGCCGATACTGTTTGCAGATCGCCCATGCCATGGTTGGTCATTTCGTTTACAGCAGTATAGTCTGATACTACAAAACCTTTAAAACCCCACTGTTTGCGCAACAAATCAGTAAGCAACCATTTATTACCGGTTGCCGGTACATTATCAACCACATTAAAAGAGCTCATGAAACTACCGGCACCTGCATCAAGCGCGGCTTTGTAGGGTGGCAGGTAATCCTGATACATTTTTATGCGGCTCATATCAACCGTATTGTATTCCCGGCCTGCTTCGGCAGCGCCGTATAAAGCAAAATGTTTTACGCAAGCCATTACAGCATCAGCATTTTTCATACTGGTACCCTGGTAGCCTCTAACCATAGCGCCGGCAATTTGCCCGCCCAACCATGGGTCTTCACCGCTTCCTTCAGATATACGCCCCCAGCGTGCATCACGGGCAATATCCACCATAGGCGAAAACACCCAATTCAAACCTTCGGCAGTAGCTTCTTTAGCGGCAATATGTGCTGCCTGCTCAATCAATCCCAAATCCCAGGTGGTTGACATTCCCAACGGGATAGGAAATATAGTACGATGCCCGTGTATAACATCCAACCCAAATATCATAGGGATATGCAGGCGCGTGTTTTTAACAGCTTCATCCTGAGCCTTACGCACATTGGCTGTACCATATAAACCAAATATGCCGCCTATATTACCTTTCTTTATATTATCATCTATACCATTATTGGTAACAGAACCAGTAATAGCCATACCTCCTGTTACCAGGTTAAGCTGACCAATTTTTTCGTCAATGGTCATTTTTTTCATCAGCGTGCTGATAAAAGTGTTCATTTTTGCATCAACAGCTTGGTTTTGTGCTATGGCATTATTACAGGTATGGTAAGCAGTGCACCAGCGGCTATTTTAAAAAGGAGTTTGTTTGTAAATAAGTTTTTCATTGGGGTGAATGGGTTATATTATACCGTAGCACCATAAACAAAGTTAATTTTTCCATTATTAAAGTATGTTAAACTTATTAACTATAATTGATTATTAAAGTAATGTTAATTGTTGGTGTGATTGGTACACAATTGTAGATATTAAATTTAAAGAATCAAAGTAATTTTTATAGCATAGCATAAATGTTAACTAAACAGGAACTGGAAGATTTTTGGGCCGAGGCTAATAAAATATATCTCGACCATATATCAATTGATTGTGTGGTATTTGGTTTTCATGAAGGGCAAATGAAGGTATTAATGCTTAAGAGCAACAATGAAGATGCATGGTACCTGCCCGGCGGTTTTGTTATGAAACAAGAGCCTATTGAAACCGCCGACAATCGTATATTAAAAGAGCGTACAGGCATTGACGAGATTTTCCTGAAACAGTTTCATGTTTTTGGCGACCCTGACCGCTCAAAGATCCATAACGAAATGTATAAGGATATGCTGCCACCCGAAAACAACTTTTTTAGCCGCCGTTTTATATCTATAGGATATTATGCATTAGTAGATTTTTTTAACGTTACCCCTACTCCTGATACTTTCTCTGAAATATGCACCTGGCGGGATCTTAACGAACTACCTAAATTCCAGCTGGATCATGAATTGATATTCCGGACGGCCTTAGACACTCTTCGTTTGCAGCTAAACTACCAGCCAATAGGTTATAACCTAATGCCTAAGGAATTTACAATGCCCGAATTGCAGAAGCTTTACGAGACCATTCTTGATAAAAAGCTTGACCGCCGAA
>JAQBNY010000194.1 GCA_028288315.1 Mucilaginibacter sp. | reverse complement strand
GCCGGTTTGGCGTTGTACCGGTAAGCGACGAGCAAAAATTCTGGTCGCAAACAGTAAAGGCATCAGCCAGGGCATAATTAAAAGGAAGATCCTGCCTATTGTGATAACCCAGCGTTAAAGGCATATCCTTATATTCTTTATGTCCGGATTGCTTTTCTATCAGCCATTGATCAAATTTACCATCATTACGTGCATTTACCTGGTTGCTCCAGCTATGCGGTAACGAGTTCATCCAGGTGGCTCTGGTGTTCTTGATATCTAAATGGAACGGCGCGTAGGTTTCGCCTTTGGCGTTTGATTGCAACCACGCCGGATTTTTGTTAGGCAAGTCAATAACTCGTGGGTCATTAAATCCTCTTACACCCTTCAACGAGCCAAAGCAATGGTCAAAAGAGCGGTTTTCCTGCATCAGGATAACAACATGCTCAGCATCCATCCACGTACTGCCAGCTACAGGGTTTATAGCCATAGCTTTTGCTATAGAGTTTGGTATAACGCTGCTCAAGCCTGCGGCCCCTGCTAACAGGCTCGCTTTTTTAAGAAAATCTCTGCGGGAATTTAACATGGCTAAAGATATTAAACACTCGTAAATTATATATGTTGTTACGTAAAGGCTATATTATGTTATTGTAAAGTGAGCCGATATAATAACAATTCCTCCTCGCCGGGTGGGGTTACCCAGCCGTTTCTGATAAAGCCGCACCGCTCAAGCAGGCGTTGCGAACGGGAATTTTTATCGGTTGTTGTGGCGTAAAGAAATTCTAAATTATAGTTATCAGTCACGTACCTAAGAGTAGCCATACTGCTTTCATAAGCAAATCCTTTACCTTCAAACCCAGGCAAAAAGGCAAAGCCAAGATCAGGTTTGTCGAGGTAATCACGCTTAAATAAGCCGCACATACCAATGGGTTGGTTAGTCTCTTTCAAGGTTACCAACCAGGGGCCGTAGCCATATTCGGTATAAAGGGCCAAAGGGCCGTTATGCAGGTAATTTATCGCGTCGAGAGTTGAATTAATGTTTCGCTCGCCTATAAACTCCTTCCAGCCAGGTGTATTCAGCAGTTCAAAAATAAAGGCATCATCATGGGTTGTGAAACGCCTGATGGCAAGATTTGGCGTTTCAAAAAGGGTATCGGCCATTAAGGTTAACAATTTGATAGGATAAAATTATAGATAATTTCCGAAAGTGATTAATAGCTGTCGTTTGCAATTATGCTAAACATTTGGTTACTTGTACAACCAATTGAACAACACCATTTACCTTGAAAAGATACTGCTTAACCCTCGATCTTAAAGATGATGCTGCACTGATAGCTGAATACGAAACTCATCACAAAAACGTATGGCCCGAAGTATTGGATAGCATAAGTGGTTCGGGAATTATAAGCATGGAGATTTACCGGTATGATGCGCGCTTATTTATGATAATGGAAACAGTAGATGATTTCAGCTTTGCAAATAAGGCCGCTATGGATGAAGGCAATGTAAAAGTGCAAGAATGGGAGCAGCTGATGTGGAAATATCAGCAGCCTGTGAAGGGAACCATTGCTGGCGGAAAGTGGGTTTTAATGGACAAGATATTTCAACTATAAAACCAATAAATATGAGAAGAAAGTTAATTATAGCTTGCCTGATGCTTATTACCACTGCGGGCCTTCACAATGCTGTGGCGCAAGAAGCTTATGTGCCTACCACGAGTAATATGGCTGCACGAAGAAACTTCCAGGACATGAAGTTTGGCTTATTTATTCACTGGGGTATATACAGCATTTTGGGAGATGGCGAGTGGGTAATGCATAACGAAAAGATTCCTTATGATAGCTATAAGCGTTTAGCCGGATTTTTTAATCCGCAGGAATTTAATGCTAAAGAGTGGGTGGCTTTTGCCAAAAAAGCGGGGATGAAATATATTACCATTACCTCACGCCACCATGACGGCTTTAGCATGTTTGGTACAAAGTTATCGCCATATAATATTGTTGATGCTACGCCTTACCATAAAGATCCATTAATGGAGCTGGCTAAAGAATGCGAAAAAGAGGGAATAGAACTGCACTTTTATTATTCTTTATTGGACTGGGGTAGATCCGATTACGCATTTGGCAGCCAGATTGTTAATGGCAAGCCTGTAAAGGGCGACTGGGACAGCTATATTAAATTCATGAAAGACCAGCTTACCGAACTAATTACAAAATACCCCGGTGTAAAAGGCATATGGTTTGATGGTAACTGGGAACGCACTGCTGCCAACTGGCATTATGATGAAATTTATGGTTTAATACATAAACTTAACCCAGCTATATTGGTAGGAAACAACCACCATTTGGCGCCAAAGGATGGCGAAGATTTCCAGATGTTTGAGAAGGACTTGCCAGGCAATAACACCACAGGCTTTAGCGGCGAATCAAAAATTGGTACGCTGCCATTAGAAACCTGCGAGACCATTAACGACAGCTGGGGTTTCAATATTAGGGACAGGAGCTTTAAATCGTCAAAACAGATTATTCATTACCTGGTAAACGCTGCCGGGCGCAATGCTAATTTCCTGTTAAACATTGGCCCTATGCCTAATGGGAAGATTCAGTCTGAATTTACTGATACACTGGCTATAGTTGGTGCCTGGGTACAAAAGAATGGAGAAGCCGTTTACGGCACACGAGGAGGCAGTGTGCCGCCGCAAGCATGGGGTGTAGTTACGGTTAAGAACAAAACCATGTATGCCCACATTACCGACCCGCAAGCCGTGTCTTATATTTTTATACCGCAGGTAAAGCAAACGGTAACCAAAGCAGCTTTGCTAAGCAATGGTGCCGCTGTTAAATTTAAACAGCAGCCCGAAGGTGTATTTATTTATACAGCCGGGTTAGCAATGGATGCTAACGATACTGTTATTAAGCTTACTGTGAATTAAATAGCGGTTTATTAACCGCAAAAACACAAAGGGCATAAAGGTAAAACCTCTGTGCCCTTTGTGTTAATTGGACTTTTTGTCTTCTGTGGTTAATAGCAAACTATACTTCTGCTTCACTCGGTGCAAAATTCATCTCATCCGCACTTGGGCCGTAACTACCCGGGATAGGTATATTTAGCAGGCGTAAAAACACGCCCAGTTGCGCACGGTGATGAATGATTTGCGATAGCGTCATAAGTATCACTTCGCTTTTGGTTCTTTTACTATAAATTACATCGCCGCTTCTTAAAGTCCAGATCTCATCAAGCTTGGCTTCGTTGGCAGGTATTAACTGCGAGCGCCCGTCAATAAGCGATCTTTCAAATACCTCCATTAGCTGGCTGGTATTATCTACATTTTTTTGCGCATAGGCATTGTTTTCAAAATCAAGCTCATCAGTAGTTAAAGTCATAGTGATCCAGGTTGGTAGTTCGGCAATATGTGTTGCCAGGCGGCGGATGTCCATGCTTTTTGGGTGCGGTTGCCAATCGTATTTATCGTTTGGTACACGCTCTAACATTTTACGGGTAGTTATTGACTCCTCGTTCAGCTGTTTCAAATAAAATTCAATTAATGACATGATGTTGTTGTTTTTGGTTTGTAATTCAAAGAAACAACCTGATGATGACAGCCCTATGTCAGCAGTAAAAAAATAAATTAAAAAATATTTTTATTTACTATGCATGCATAGTAAATTAGCTTACTCTATTTTAAACCGGTTATTTATACCAAATACCGTTTTGTTATTGATTTGGTGGCCTTTATGCCTAAATCAAATAGAGAAATTAATCGTTAGTTTTACTGAAATCAATTATAATACGAACAAAAAGATGGATCATATATTAACGGATAGCGTTACAGGCTATGACTTTTCTATAACCGAAAATCAAAAAATGATAGGTCAGATGGCGAAGGATTTTGCCGAGAAATATATCAGGCCAAATGTAATGCAATGGGACGAGGAGCAGTTTTTCCCACTACACCTTTTTAAACAATTAGGTGAAACCGGCATGATGGGCGTGCTGGTCCCTGAAGAATACGGAGGGTCGGGCTTTGGCTATGCCGAGTACGTTACCGTTATTGTTGAGATAGCTAAAGTTTGCGGATCAATAGGTTTATCAGTTGCAGCACATAACTCATTATGTACAGGTCATATCCTGGCGTTTGCAAATGACGAGCAAAAACAAAGATGGTTACCTAAACTGGCTACCGCCGAATGGCTGGGTGCATGGGGGTTAACTGAAGCCAACACAGGGTCTGATGCGATGGGCATGAACACTACTGCTGTATTAGATGGCGACCATTATATTGTGAATGGTTCAAAAAACTGGATCACTCACGGTAAATCTGGCGATATAGCTGTGGTTATGGTGCGTACAGGTAACAAAGGCGATTCAAAAGGAATATCGGCCATTGTTATTGAAAGAGGCACACCCGGTTTTAACGCCGGTAAAAAAGAGAATAAACTAGGCATGCGCGCATCAGAAACCACCGAAATGATATTTGACAATTGCCGCGTACCTAAAGAAAATTTGTTAGGCGCCGAAGGCGATGGTTTTAAACAAGCCATGAAAGTGCTTGATGGCGGACGGATATCAATAGCGGCTTTATCATTAGGGATTGCCAAAGGTGCATTTGAAGCTGCTGTAGCATACTCAAAGGAACGCCATCAGTTTGGGCAGCCCATTAGTAATTTCCAGGGTATTGCATTTAAACTTGCAGATATGGCTACCGAAATAGAAGCTGCCGAACTCCTGATAATGCAAGCCGCCGATTTAAAGCATCGTCACTTGCCGGTAACCAAGCAATCGGCTATGGCAAAATATTTTGCATCAGAAGTGGCCGTACGTGCCGCTAATGAGGCTGTGCAAATATTTGGCGGATATGGTTATACAAAAGATTTTCCGGTAGAGAAATTTTACCGTGATGCCAAACTATGTACAATAGGTGAGGGGACGTCTGAGATACAAAAAATAGTAATAAGCAGGGAAGTGCTGCGGTAGGTTTAAATAGCTAAAACAAATCTGCATAAAGGCTTATTAATCAATAAAAACAGCATTATGAAAAAGACGCTAATAGGCCTTGTAATGCTTGCTGCATTATACACGGCAATTGGAACAGGTTGCGGAAGTATGCATCATCCTAAGCCCCCGCCAAAACCACCCGGCGCTCCGTCTCGTTAATGTTTTAATTGGACGGATCTTAAATGAACCGCAAATAAAAAAAGCAGGTATAGTTTAAATTACACCTACTTTTTTTATTCTATTAATTATTTACTGGGTAACCTTTACCGGTATAGGTGATAAGTAATATAATGCGCCTCTTTCAACGTTTTTTATATTCACATCCATCGTTTCGTTCATTTTATTAATGTTCACATTAATGCTGCCATCCGGGTTTACAGGCAGAGTCACATACCTTTTATTGTCGGCCATGGCAGGGGTGATGCTGCTTTTAATTAAGTTAAGGGTTAGTGCAACTGCAATAATGGTCAGTATTACTTTGGTGTACAGGTCTGTTTTCATGTGATTTGTTTGGTTTATGAGTTGAAGATAGCAAAAAATTTACTTGCCCTTGCAGTTTTAATACCACTGCAAAGGCAAGCAAATAAAAGCAGTTGTAAAGTAAATAGTTACTTCTGTAATACAGAGATTCCATCCATATTAGCCATGCGAGCGGCAATTCCCCAGCCGTAAAAATAAGCGGAGATACCAATAACCAGTTCGTTATCACCCGCTTTTAAGGGGATGTTGAATGAGGAATTTGCTATATCTAACCGGCCATCCGGGTACTTTCTAATAGGTTGTGGGTATTGGTTCTTATCTACATAAAGTAAACCTCCGTTAATAAAAACATATACCTCATCGCTAAAACCAAGTTGAATTTTAGCAACCTGTTCTTTTGTAGAGCGGATAGTAGTTTTTAGCCATACATACCTGTTCTTATTCTGCACACCGCCACCTCTGTTCTCAATTCCGGCAAATTTACGGGTAAGATTAATTAGACCACGGCGTTCAGCAAATATTGGCTGCCATTTGGTAGTATCTTTAGGCAGGTCATCGGTTGTTAGTTCTTGTCCCTTATCTAAAAAATGTGAAGCAGATACATCCCACCTGCGAATGTAATTTATATCATGATCGGTAAGGTCGGCTCCCTCAATTGGTGATAAACCCTCTGTTGCGTTTGGTTTAACAACCAGATTGGCAAAATAAGCCGTTCCATCAAAAGCTATAATCCCTTTGCTGCTGTTACCTTCTAATCGAGGTATTTGCAAAGCCGGCCGTATCATATCATTTACAAATACCAGCATTTGTAACCCTGAAATTACCAGTTTAATATGGTTCCAATCTTTATTATGAATTACTGCCGGAGCCTGATAATGTCCCATTATATCCCAAAGGTTTACACCATGTAAAATTGGCGCATACTGTATAGCATCATTACGTTGCTGGCTTTCGTCGGGTTTGCAGCGCAGGTAAACAATTTCGCTTTCATTTGTACTTTGCTGCCTAAAGTAAACGCTTAAAAAAGCCGAACGGGTAACATCTACAGGTTCTGCATCAAATTCAATGGTACCATTTGTAAAATTTAGATCTTTCAGCATTACCTGTTTATTTCCAGGCAATATTTTCATGGCTTTAACACCTTTATAAGTAACAAATTCTGCTTTTTGTACAGTTGTATCAAACCGCGAAGCTTCAAAGGGAATATGTACTTCTTTTATGGATGTTTTAGTTTTTACCTGTGCATAAGATAAATGTGTTATCAGCAGGCACGATAGCAATGTTATTGCATGTTTAAGTTTTGGTGGGTAAGGTTTATTGTTCATCTTTATTTTATTTTTCACTAAAAGTGGAACGATATCCTTAAAAAGCCTTATTCAAGTTCATTCAAATACATTCACGATATTAATCCATGCAAAAAGAAGATTTTTATATTGTTAGCTGGCGCAAGATGGCTGAGGAATCACTAGACTGGGGCGATAGCGCAAAATGGAATGATATTGACTTTGAGAAACTAAGTGAACGCATTTTTAAGCTAACCGGTACCATGCTTAGCATCACCACTCTAAAACGGGTGTGGGGAAGAGTGAAATATGATAGTTCGCCTAATGCTGCTACATTAAATGCAATGGCGAAACTTTTAGGATTTGATAACTGGCGCACGTTTAAGCAAAGTGTAACTAATGACCCCGTTTTTTCTAAACCTGCTTTACACCTCAATAAATTAAACTATCGGCCAGTAGCAGGAATAGCTATTGCGATTGTTTTGGGACTTATGATTTTTTGGAGCACAAAACCAAAGCAGGCGGATAAGCCCCGTGCTAATATCCATGTTAAATTTCAAAGTAAAAAAGTGACCGATGGCTTGCCTAATTCGGTTGTATTTAATTATGGTGCATCTGGTTTGGGTATAGATAGTGTTACACTACAGCAATCATGGGATCCTACCCGCAACGAAAAGATACCAACATACGGGAAAGAGCATACTTCTATTTATTATTATCCCGGTTATTTTACAGCAAAGCTGATAGTAAATGGAGAAGTGAAAAAGGAAAGTCCTGTATTTATTAAAACCAAAGGATGGGTTGGTATATTGGATAAAAAACCAACGCCAACTTATTTAAGCCAAACCGATATACATTTGCCGGGTGCATTAGGAATATCAGGTAAAACTTTCACTGAAAAAACTGGTTCGCCTGTATTTAATGATAAATGGGTGAGCTTTTATAATGTAAGCGAATTTGACGGTTTAAACGGTGGTGATTTTACACTGGAAACCACCCTGCGCAATACCTCCAGGCCCGAAGAATCATCCTGCCGGAAAGTCGTAGTATATATTTTAGGTAAAAGTAACGCGATGATCATTCCGCTGGCCGAAAAAGGTTGTATATCAGCTCTGGATATGTACACCTCATCTGAATGGATACATGGCAAGGAAAAAGACATGAGCGCTTTTGGTTGTGATTTTAACCGGTTTCAGCATTTTGCATGCAGTATTAAGGATATGAAACTGAGTGTAAGCTTAAACAACAAGCAAATTTTTACCGCCCCCATCACCCAAACAATAGGCGATATCATAGGTATTTCTATTAGCTTTGAAGGAACTGGTGAGATAAAGGATATTAAGTTGGGCAATAAAGATAAGGTTATGTTGCAAGATACGTTTTGATCCATAAAAACTATCACTTCCACCCACTCGCCCCATCTAATCAACCTATTACAAAATCTTTTTCCTGCAAGCCCTTGAAAATCAAAAAATAGTCCCTACCTTTGCAGTCCTTAAAATAAGGATAAAACTGTAAATACAAAAAGGAAAAAATGCCTACTATTCAGCAATTAGTTAGAAAAGGTAGAGTAGCTATGGTTGACAAGAGTAAGTCACCAGCGTTGGACAGCTGTCCACAGCGAAGAGGCGTGTGCACCCGTGTGTACACCACTACCCCTAAAAAACCAAACTCAGCAATGCGTAAAGTTGCACGTGTGCGCCTTACAAATGGTAAAGAAGTTAACGCCTACATCCCTGGTGAAGGCCACAACTTACAGGAACACTCTATTGTACTGATCCGTGGTGGTCGTGTTAAGGATTTACCTGGTGTACGTTACCACATCATCCGTGGTGCGTTAGATACATCTGGTGTAGCCGGCCGTAACCAACGTCGCTCTAAATACGGAACTAAGCGCCCTAAACCGGGACAAGTAGCAGCGGCTCCAACAAAAGGTAAAAAGAAATAATTAAAGGAGGATAGTAACAATGAGAAAGTCAAAACCTAAAAAAAGAATCCTTCTTCCTGATCCAAAATTCAATGATGTTTTGGTAACCAGGTTTGTTAATAACATGATGTTTGACGGTAAAAAATCTACCGCTTATACTATATTCTATAACGCAATTGAAATTGTTGAAAAGAAAACCAGCGAAAATGGTTTAGATAGCTGGAAAAAAGCTTTAAACAATGTTATGCCTGCTGTTGAAGTAAAAAGCCGCCGTGTTGGTGGTGCTAACTTCCAGGTACCTACAGAGGTTCGCCCGGAGCGTAAAGTTGCTTTGGGTATGAAATGGCTTATCAGCTATGCTCGTCGTCGTGGTGAAAAAACCATGATGGAGAAATTAGCCGGTGAGATCATATCTGCTGCTAAAGGTGAAGGTGCTGCTGTGAAGAAGAAAGAAGATACGCACAAAATGGCTGAAGCTAACAAAGCGTTCTCTCACTTTAGATTCTAAAAATAATTAGCGATTTAGTGAATTAGTGATTTATTGATTTGGTAACATGTTACTAATTCTAAAATCACTAATTCGCTAATTCAATAAATCAAAACTGAAATGTCAAGAGATCTAAGATATACAAGAAACATAGGTATTGCCGCTCACATTGATGCCGGTAAAACTACTACAACAGAGCGTATATTGTACTACTCGGGTGTTAGCCACAAAATAGGCGAGGTACACGAGGGTGCAGCTACAATGGACTGGATGGCGCAGGAGCAGGAGCGTGGTATTACTATTACCTCGGCTGCTACAACTGTAGATTGGAATTACAGAGGACAAAAATATCATATCAATATTATTGATACCCCGGGTCACGTGGATTTTACCGTTGAGGTGAACCGTTCATTACGTGTACTGGATGGTTTGGTTTTCTTGTTCAGTG
>JAQBNY010000150.1 GCA_028288315.1 Mucilaginibacter sp. | reverse complement strand
GGTCATCAAACAAATCGCCCCACCATTCGCGTACCTCCGGGTTGGTAAAATCAGGAAACTGGCAACGACCAGGCCAAACATGGCCCTCCATAAAGTAATCATCACTTCGGCGGCAAAAATATCTATTCTCTTTACCTTCTTTAAATACCGAATAATTATCATCTACACGAATTCCGGGATCAATAATAACAACTGTTTTAAAGCCTGCCGAAGCTAGCTCGGCAATCATTTTCTTAGGATTAGGAAAATACTTAGGGCTCCAGGTAAAGCAGCGGTAACCATCCATATAATCAATATCCAGATAAATGCCATCACATGGGATCCGGTTTTGACGGAAGCCGTTGGCTATAACCTTAACTTTATTTTCCGGATAGTAGCTCCAGCGGCATTGGTGATAGCCCAGTGCCCAAAGCGGCGGCATTGGATGTGTACCTGTAAGCAGATGATAATTCTTTACCACATCCATCATGTGCGGCCCGTGGATATAGTAATACAGCAGTTCGCCACCGTCAGACCAAAAACTGGTTTTGGTACGGTCTTCTGCCCCAAAGTCAAAATGTGCCTTAAAAGTATTATCAAAGAAAATACCATGGGCAATACCTTCATTTACGCTTATGTAAAACGGAATTGAACGGTAAAGCGGATCCTGATTAAAACTAAATGAATAAGCATCGGTATTCCAGTTAGTAAGGCGTTTACCGCGCAAATTAAACTCGGTAGCTTTATCGCCCAAGCCAAAAAAGCTTTCTTCATCATGGCAGGTTTTAGTGCAAAACACATAGTAACCGCCAAATTGGGTATTCTCTTCCCAGTGCATAGGCACGGCATCGGCACTGGTTACATGATCATTTTTATCAGAAAAGGATATAAAAAAATCCAGTTTACGAATATGGCAATTTACAGCCGGCGTACTTACCCTAAATTCCTTCTCATTCTCAAACAAAGTAAACTCAACTGCCTTGTGAGGTAGTTTGGGAACGGCATATGAAAAATCTTCCAAAAAAACACTGTGAGGTGCTACTCTTATGCGTATGATCTCGTTTGTTGCTACAATAACTTCAACACTGGCATCACCATCAGTAAAGTAGAATTTATTCCCCAATTGTTCTGCATGATTTGGGGTACCCAGATATTTTTTTACAATAGGTTTTATTCCCTCAGCGGGGTTATTTAAATGCCGAAACTCTTCTTCTTCCATTAGCTCATCAGCTTCTAAAAGCTTGGCTGTCAAAAGTTCAGTGCTTGGATTTGATACATTTTGTTCCATAAAAAATACAAAGTTCAAATACTTTATCTCAGATTAAACCTGTATAAAGTACAATTATTATGTCGGCTATGTGTTACAACAGCGAATAAGCGATTTGTTAATTATATTAAAGCCATAATTAAGCCAAACAAGCTACTGGCTTTTTATTTTAGAAAAGAATTATAAACTTAATAATAAACCACTCGCAGCATTCACGGTTATATCCACACCTTCCTGTATATTGTTAGTTTTAAAACTATTATTACGTAACAAATCTGTAAAAGTTACTTCATCTTTCAGGTTAAATTGACCAATAAGATCTTGAGGTAATTTTAGTTTGATAGACTTATCATGGCGGCTAAAATTCACAATAACCAACACACGCTGTTGAAAAGTATAACGCAAATAAATATACAACATTGCATCGAAACCCGGTTGTTGCTCATTAGTAATCATCAATTCATAGAAGCTACCCCAGCGTAGGGCATCGTTATTTTTAACTGTATTTAACAGCTTGCTGTAAAAGTCGTGCAGTTCTTTTTGTTGTGCTGATAATTGACCGCCGTCAAACTTGCCATTACTCATCCATTTTTGATGTTCGGGTAATCCCCAGTAATCAAAAATAGTGGTACGCCCGTCATCCCCGCTAAAGCCTGATGCACCTGCAGCGGGCTCGCCCACCTCCTGCCCTGAATAGATCATGACGGGCCCTGTGGCTAATGTAGCACTTACTATCATTCCCGGAACGGCCAGTAATCCATCGCCTGCAAATTCCCGGCTCGCTATGCGTTGCTCATCGTGGTTCTCCATAAAACGCAGCATGTGCTGGTCAATGCCGCGTGAATGATTATTCCAAATATCGTTTATTCGCCAGGTGTTGGCGCCGGGTTCATTACGGGTGAGACTGCGGATAGCATCATAAAGGCCCACCTTATCATACAGATAATCAAACCGGCCATTTTGTATGTAATTGTAATATTGATTTTCATCGTAAGTTTCGCCGATGAAGATAAGATAAGGATAAGTTTCTTTTAATTTAGGAATGAACCACGCCCAGAATTCAATAGGCACTATATCTATCATGTCACAACGGAAACCATCCACACCCATATCTGCCCAATAACTTAAAATATGATACATTTTGTTCCACAGCGGTGGTATAGGGTCAAAATATGACTTTTTACCATCAAGGTAGTGAACGCCATAGTTTAGTTTAAGGGTCTCAAACCAATCATTAATTGATGGTGCCGGATTAAAAACATCGTTACCCGTTGCTTTAGCCGGGAACTCATCAAACTTGCCATCCTTTAGCGGCGATGTAAACTCATCACCACCGGGATTGTAACCTCCAGGCACTATAAAGGGATAGCCGGGCATGTAGTAAAAATCATTAGCGGGGGCAAAATGCAGGGTATTATCATCGTCCTCACCAAAATCACGCACGCCGGCAGGCTTGGCATCTGATGTATAGGTACGAGCTACATGGTTAGGTACAAAATCTATAATTACTTTTAAATTATTATTGTGCGTACGGGCAACCAGCTCTTTAAACTCGGCTATACGGTTGTTTACATCAACAGCCAGATCTGGCGCTATATCGTAATAATCTTTAATAGCATATGGTGAGCCTGCGCGGCCTTTTACCACATCCGGGTCGTCTATCTTGATGCCATGGGCAGAATGATCCGTCATGGTGGCGTGTTCAATTACTCCTGTATACCAAACATGACTAAAACCCATTGACTGGATCTCTTCAAGGGCCTTATCTGTAATATCGTTAAGTTTACCAACACCATTCTCTTCAACAGAACCATATATTTTGTTGGTGGTATTGGCATTGCCGAAAAGCCGCGGCAGCAGTTGATATATAATTAATTTATGATTAGGTTGCGACATTACAATTGATTGTTAATTTTAATAAGTGCCTCATCACCGGCATTAATAATATGACTTGCATTGTAAACTTTTACAGTTATTGCCTGTGCCGATGTATTCTTGATAGATACTCCTTCCCTGCTTACCCTCACATTGAGCAATGCACCCCTGAAACCTATCTGAAAGGAAAACGCGTTCCATTTAGGCGGCAACAACGGATTAAATGATAGTATACCATCTCTTACGCGCATACCGCCGAAACCTTCCACTACAGCCATCCATGTGCCGGCCATTGAGGTGATATGGCAACCGTCGTCTGTATCGTTGTTGTAATCATCTATATCTAACCGGGAAGTGCGCAGATAAAACTCATAGGCTTTGTCCATATCGCCCAGTTTAGCGGCTAATATAGCGTGTACACATGGCGATAGTGACGACTCATGCACAGTTCTTGGTTCATAAAACTCAAAGTTACGGCGGATGGTTTCTATATCATAGTTATCCTCAAAAAAGTAAAGCCCCTGCAATACATCGGCCTGCTTAATAAATACCGAACGAAGGATCCTATCCCAACTCCATTTTTGAACCAACGGGCGTTCAGTTACAGGCAGGTCTTTAACTAAAATTTGCTCCTTATCCAGATAACCGTCCTGCTGTAAAAATATCTGCAGCTTATCATCATATGGGAAATACATTTTAGCGATGATATCAGCAAACTTTGCACATTCAGTTTCTTCGTTGAATGCAACTTTGCCAATAAGCTGATTGTATTTAGCGGCGTTTGCCTCTTTTACCTTACCAATAACTTCCAATGTATATTTAAGGCACCAGGTAGCAATGGTGCTGGTATACCAATTGTTGTTAACGTTATTCTCATACTCATTTGGACCGGTAACGCCCAGCATTACATATTGCTGCCGCTCGCCCGACCACGTGATCCGTTGCGCCCAAAAACGGGAAATAGCAATAAGTACTTCCAAACCGTAATCGGCCAGATAGGTTTCATCTCCGGTGTAACGGGTATAGTTAAAAATGGCATGCGCTATTGCTCCATTACGGTGAATCTCTTCAAAATTTATTTCCCACTCATTATGGCACTCTGTACCATCAATGGTAACCATAGGATAAAGCGCAGCGCCATTTTTAAAGCCTAAGAGCTTGGCATTGTCAATAGCCTTACCTAATTGCTTATAGCGATACAATAGCAGATTACGAGCCACTTTAGGCTCGGCTGTGGCTAAGTAAAATGGTACGCAATATGCTTCCGTATCCCAGTAAGTTGAACCGCCATATTTTTCGCCGGTAAAACCTTTTGGGCCAATGTTCAGGCGGTCATCTTCACCTGTATAAGTTTGGTTCAGCTGGAATATGTTAAATCGGATCCCCTGCTGTGCAGCAACGTCGCCTTCTATAACTATATCGTTATACTTCCATTTTACTGCCCAGGCAGCAGCTTGTTCGGCCAGCATAGCATCAAAGCCTTTATTGCTGATCCGCTCAACCATGGCTATCGCTTTTGCAGCCAGTTCATTTGCCTTATAATTTTGCGACGACAGGTTAGCCGCATATTTGATAAGGGTGATACTTTGCCCTTGCCTGGCTTGCAGCTTAATTTCAGCTGCTATATATTTTTCTTTTTGGATAGGTGCCGATTCAACCTTAACCGAAGTATTGTTCTGCAGCACCGCAAACTTCATAGCAGTAGCTACCTCAAAGCCGGTTTTTTTGGTACGTAACTGCACAAAACCGTTATCTGTATTTATCTTCTTGCTAACCTCATCCCAAAACTTCTCATCGTAATTGGAATCCTTATTTACAATATCGCCATCAATGTAAGGTGTTAGTGTAACGTCACCCTCAAAATTCACAGGGGTTATAGTGTATTTAATAACACCGGTCTCGTCATCGGCCATGCTACAAAAACGAATAGCTTCAACCTCTACTTCTTTACCAGAAGCAGTTTTAGCGCGAAAATTCCGTTTCAGGTAACCCTCCTTCATATTCAGCTCACGGCGGAAACTTAGCACCTCGCATTTGGCAAGATCAAGCTGCTCATTTCCTATCCAAACATCAATGCCTATCCAGTTGGCGGCATTTAAAACTTTGGCAAAATATTCCGGGTAGCCGTTTTTCCACCAGCCTACGCGGGTTTTATCGGGGTAGTAAACACCTGCTATATAGTTTCCCTGCAAGGTATCACCGCTGTATGCTTCCTCAAAGTTAGCACGCTGCCCCATACGGCCGTTACCCAGGCTTAAAACGCTTTCAGCAACTTTATTGTAATGCTGATCAAACCCTTCTTCAATAATCTTCCACTCATCAACTTTAAAATAATCCTTCATGCTATAAGGGTATAATGTTACCTGTATACCTTTCGCTAAAATAATTATAAACATTTATAATGATGAGAATATTTGTAAGGCTGTGAATAACTCGCTACACTGCAATAACAACCTCCGTTCTTGCATCTTATGGCTATTCGTTCTACCTTGCATTATCTATCTATTTATGAAAAATACTGTTATTATAATTGGAGCCGGGGCTGCTGGCTTAATGGCGGCATGCACCCTTAGCAACGCTGGGAAAACAGTTACCGTATTGGAAGCACGCAACCGTACCGGCGGGCGCATTCATACGCTGAGTAACACTCTCTTTTTTAAACATACCGAATTGGGTGCCGAATTTGTACACGGCAACCTGCCTGTTACCTTCAAATTATTGAAAGAAGCTAAAATCAATTGCCGTTTTGCCAATGCCGAAATGTGGCGCTATAAAAATGGCAATTTTGAGGAAAACAGCATGATAATAGAAGAGTGGGAATTGCTTATCAAAAAGCTGAATGGGCTGCAAAAGGATACGAATATTTATGATTTTTTGCAGTTGGAATTTCCCGGTGATAAATATGAAGAGCTACGCGACTCCGTATGGAAATTCGTATCAGGCTATGACACGGCCGACCCTCTCAAGGCAAGTTCGTTTGCTTTACGCAATGAATGGCAAAACGAATTAGAAAATGCCCAACACCGGGTAGACGGCGGATATTGCTCCATTATTAACTACCTGGCGAATGAGTGTAAAGCCAAAAGCGGCAAGGTATTGCTAAACTCCGTTGTAAAAAACATCTTTTGGAAAAAGGGATATATTAAAGTGGCTTGCGAAGATGGTGCTGCATATGAGGCCGAGCAACTTTTGATAGCTATGCCTTTAGGTGTATTACAGGCATCGAAACAAGAAAAAGGTGCCATAACCTTTGAGCCCAAAATTCCCGCCTACAGCCAGGCTATACAGCAAATGGGATTTGGTGCAGTGATAAAAATATTATTAGAGTTTACCGATGCTTTTTGGCTTGACAAAAAAACGGAGGCCATAGCGGGAAAAGATGTAAATAAGATGGGTTATCTGTTCTCTGACGAAGAAATTCCGACATGGTGGACACAGGTGCCCGATCAATCAAAAGTGCTTACCGGCTGGATAGGCGGACCAGCAGCTGCAGATAAGATTGCTATGCCCGATGCGGAAATATTAGAGCAGGGATTACAATCATTAGCCAATATTTTTAAACGCGATATTAATGAATTAAAGGGCATGTTGATAGCCAGCAGAATTATAAACTGGACGGCAGACCCGTTTAGTCGCGGCTCCTATGCCTATGATACAGTTGAAGCGCCCATTGCCCGGAAATTATTGAACACACCTATTGAAAATACAATATTTTTCATCGGCGAATACCTGTATGAAGGTACAGCTATGGGTACTGTAGAAGCAGCTTTAACCAATGGCGAGGAAGTGGCTAAGAAAATATTGAATTGACAGATTAAAGGCAGATAATTATTGCCCGGCCTGCCCTGCTAGTAAATATAGTACTGCCATCCGGATAGCTACCCCATTCTCTACCTGATCAAGGATGATGGATTGCTTGCTATCGGCTACGTCACTGGTTATTTCTACCCCACGGTTTATTGGGCCGGGGTGCATAACCGTAATCTCTTTGTCAAGGCCGTCAAGTATCTGTTTGTTTAATCCATAAAGCATGGTATATTCACGTAGCGACGGAAAATACTTAATATCCTGGCGCTCCATTTGAATGCGCAGCATATTAGCTACATCGCACCAGTTAAGAGCTTTTACTAAGTTATGCTCTACCTTAACACCTAACGAACCAATGTATTTTGGAATTAATGTAGTTGGGCCGCAAACCATAACCTCGGCACCTAATTGTTTCAGGCAAAGTATATTTGACAGGGCCACACGCGAGTGTAGTATATCTCCTACTATTACTACCTTTTTACCTGCCACATCACCATAACGCTCGCGAATAGAGAAAGCATCTAACAAGGCCTGTGTAGGGTGCTCGTGTGCGCCGTCGCCGGCATTTACTATCTGAGCCTTTACGTGTTTAGATAAAAAAATACCTGCACCGGCGTAAGGGTGGCGCATTACCACCATATCTACCTTCATGGCTAATATGTTATTTACGGTATCAATAAGGGTTTCGCCTTTACTAACGGATGAAGATGATGCTGCAAAATTAACTACATCTGCAGATAATCTTTTCTCGGCCAGCTCAAAAGATAAACGGGTACGGGTTGAGTTTTCAAAAAAGATATTGGCAATAGTAACATCACGTAATGATGGCACCTTTTTTATCGGCCTGTTTAAAACTGTTTTAAAATTATCTGCCGTTTCAAATATCAGTTCAATATCCGCCCGGTTCAAGTCTTTTATACCTAATAAATGCTGTGTGCTAAGAGCCATGTTAACAGTTTACTTATCTATCTATCTTCTATCGAGGATTGCTTCGTACCTCGCAATGATGCATTTTTTAACTTGAATTAAATCCGAAATCGAAAATTCGAAATCATTTCGCTTCCGATACCAGTACTATCCTGTCTTCACCGTCGGTTTCCTTCCAGCTTACTACTACTTTTTGCGATGCAATGGAATCTACCTCAATGCCTACATAATCTGCCGCTACGGGTATGTGCCTTGAATAACGGCGATCTACCAATGCTAGCAACTCAACCTTTTCTGGCCTGCCAAATGCCTGCATGGCATCCATAGCTGCACGAATGGTACGACCGGTCCAAAGCACATCATCCATCATGATTACTTTTTTACCTTCAATAATAAAATCTATTTTGGTTTGATTAGGAACCAGCGGCGAATCGCGCCTGCGAAAATCGTCGCGGTAAAAGGTAATGTCCAGGTCGCCTTGTTCAATTGTACTTTCAGGTAATATCTTGCGTAGTTCATCTGCTACACGCTTAGCCAGGTAAATACCACGTGGCTGTATACCTATTAAAACTGAGCCTGAAAAATCGTTATGATTTTCAATTAATTGACGACATAAACGCTGAATTGTGATTTGAAATTTCTGACCGTCGAGCAGCGTTAGATTTTGCATCGTAAGGGTGGATTTGGGCAAAGGTAAAAAATTTTAGCGAGTAGAAGATAGTGAATTGTGATTAGATAATTAAAATCAACAAAAAAGCCCTCCCGATTGCTCGGAAGGGCTTTGTATTTAGAATGTTTAAAAGCTTATTTTGCTTCTTCTTCAGTATCGGCAGAAGCTTCAGGCTCTGCTTTTTTAGCAGCCGGAGCAGCAGCAGGAGCTTTTTTAGCAGCTTTGCTTTCTGCACCTTCCATTTGCTCTTTTAACTGAGCAAGTACGCTAAGGTCGCCTAAAGTTGATTTTTCTACAGATTCTTTCACTTTCTTAACCGCGTTGTTAGCAGATTTTGCTTCTTTTTTACGGTTTTCGAATTCTTGTACACGAGCGTCAGCACGAGCTTCTTCCCATATACGTGAATGTGAAATTACTATACGCTTGTTCTCTTTGTTAAATTCAATGATCTTGAATTCAGCAGTTTCTTCAGCTTTAACACTTTTGCCATCTTCCCTTACCAAATGTTTGGTTGGGGCAAAGCCTTCAACACCATAAGGTAAAGCTACAATAGCACCTTTGTCAGTTACTTTTAACACAGTACCTTCATGTATTGAATCAATAGTGAAGATGCTTTCAAAAGTATCCCAAGGGTTTTCTTCAAGCTGTTTGTGGCCCAAGCTTAATTTACGGTTTTCGATATCAAGCTCTAAAACTACTACATCTAATTTTTCGCCAACCTTAGTAAATTCGTTAGGGTGGTTTACTTTTTTAGACCATGATAGGTCAGAGATGTGAATTAATCCGTCAATTCCGTCTTCAAGTT
>JAQBNY010000120.1 GCA_028288315.1 Mucilaginibacter sp. | reverse complement strand
AAAAAAAATATTTCGTTTTAAATAGTCTTTTGTTTTATTTTTGGCTACGGTATAAAGCCAGGCCGTTGTATTCTCCGGTACTCATTTTATACCCCATACTTCAGTTGCTTTTAAGAATGTTTCACTGGCGATGTCTTCGGCAATTTCAATGTGCTTTAAACCAAAAAGCCGACATAATACAGCCGTCATTTTGGTATATTCTTCCCTAAATAAATGGGGTATCAGCTCATTGCTTGTTGGAAAATTCTCTACCATCATTGTGCAAGTTCGTGATATTTATCTGCTACCTATTGAGCTCCATTAAATAAATTATTAAGGAGTAAAGATAGCCCTGTACTAATGCACAGGGCTAAATAAAATTAACTGTTATCGTCAGGTGCTACTACGGCTCTAACTTCAACATTACCGCCAACTTTAAGTATTGGACATTCTTTCGCAAAATCAATTGCTTCATCAATGTTAACTGTTTTTACAACGATATAACCATTGATGAATTCCTTAATTTCAGTATAAGGACCATCAGTTATTACGTTGTTTGGCTTAACCGTTTTTGCATTTGTAACGGATAATCTGTTACCGCTGTGTGCTAATTTGTTTTGAGCAGCGATGCTACCCATCCAATTCATCCAGGCCGTCATCACTTCCTGCATTTGCTCAGGCGATGGTTTAGAATCTGGATTGTTACTGTTTCTAAAAATCAATACGAACTCTTTCATTTTTATAATATTTGTTTTATTCCCCTATGACGATTGAAAGTTAAAGATGGGGACAAATTATTACTTTTTTCAGGCGGCGAGTTGGGGAATATGGCAATTAGGTTTTTTCTTTAAGACTAAAGTAATAGATTTAAAAATGTTTCTGACCCCGGTAAAAATTTTTTCTCAGCTAGTGCCCTATATCCATTCCTGCTGGATATTTGAAAGCGATTTTGGACACCCGGTAAGCAGCAGCCGAGTCATTGTGCCCAATGGCTGTGTGAAGATTATTCTTCCCTTTGAAAATTCTATTGTTGCAGTCAGTCAGCACTTGCATCAACAGCATAGCGAAGGTAGGATCCAGTTTATTGGTATGGCCGATGAACCCTTTGTGGTAAGCACTAATGCCCGCAGATCAGGTACTCTGATCCTGCAGTTAACCCCGCAGGGGGCTTGCCGGCTTTCACCGTTCCCGTTACGTGAAACGACTAATAATATCTTCTCGTTTACAGATGTCTATGGCATAGCCGGGTTTCGGCTGGAAGAACAAATAGCCAATTCTCCAAAACCTACGCAAAAGGCCTTGCTCTTACAAAAGTTCCTGGTTAAAAGATTAACCGCTACGGGCCCGAAACAGCAGCTATTAGACTTCACGATAAGTGCTATTACAAACACCAATGGATTGATGACCGTAAAAAAATTGGAACAGCAAACCGGATATTCCAAACGTTACCTTGATATGTTATTTAAGGAGCATGTGGGTTTATCTCCCAAAACGCTGAGTTCCGTTGTCCGCTTCCAGTATTTTTACGAACTATGGGCCAAAAATCCTTCACCCGGATTTTATCGGGATGAAGTATTCAGGTTCTATTATGACCAGGCTCATTTTATCAAAGAATTTAAACGCTTTTCGGGTTATACGCCACAGCAATATGCACTAACCGATAATGAGTTCGGACGACTTTTTTATAAGGACAAAGTCTGATCCTGTTTAATTTCTGGCAATGTCGCTAACAGTGGATAAACTTCATACTTATGTAATGCTGTGGCCGGATCATTTTTAGTAATTTCTGTAACCTCGTCTTCATGATCTACGGCCGCAATTCCCAGGCCATAGGCACCAAGCGGATCCAATACGGGGCCAAATAAAAGAATACGGCCTTTATTCATCCAGTCGCGCAGATAAGCAGAATGTGCCTGCATGATTTTTTTTTCTTCCTCATTCATATCCTGGGCAAAGCTTGGCCTGCAAGGCACCAGCATTAATAAAAAATGTTTTTTCATCTGATGGTTATTTATTGCATGGAATGGAAGACCAAATTTTAAACCAGTTTAATTTATTGGTATCTTTAGTCATATTGATCTTATTTATCGTCAAAGAAAAACACTTTTAATGATATCTCATTGTAAAAAAGGGAAATATAAAACAAGTTGCCAGCCGTTTTCAGTGTAAATGACTCTTTTATTATTGATGCCAGGTTCGACAAGCTACTATCCGGGCCTTTCAATGATGGGAATTTATTTAATAATGAGGTGGTTAATAAGCCCCCTTAGCAGGGGCTTATTGAAAAAGCATTATTGAGTTAAGGCTTATAATTGATCTGCCGTAAAAGTACTTCACCCATCGCATCCCAACAAATCAGTTCGTATACAATATGTGTGAAAAAGTGTGAAATCGTATCACATAATTTTATTACTTGTTTTAAGCTGTCTCATTTGTATTGCAATCTTAGGCGTTTTCGGCAACTCGTCATAGCTGTCTCTAAAACTTTACAAACTTCAGCAAAACACATAACTGTTAAGTGGCTGATTCAAAAGACATCATCTTGATACTGATCTGGAAAAAACCACCATATTAACAAGCAGTTGACTAAGGCTATATTATCGTTATCAGTAATAACAACCGTATGTTCTTAGCCCGTTTATACTGAGCAACACGTTTGTAATTGGAGAACATCTCTGTAATATTGCGGTACCAAAAGAAAAAAACAGCAACTAAATAACCGATAATCACGTTAAATGGAACTTTGAAAGGCATTTATAGTTTCGCCTTTCAAATCACATATAAAAAACAAATCATGGAAAAATTTAAATCATTACAGGAACTTGTTGCCTCTGCAGAATCAGACGCAGCAGCATTTTATGAAAAAGGAAACAAAGCGGCGGGTACGCGCCTGCGTAACGCGATGCAGAGCTTAAAGGTAGCAGCAACAGAAATCCGTAAGGAAGTGACTGATAAAAAGAACGCTAAATAAACAATTATCTTACTGTTTGGGAAAGCCCGCCATGGCGGGCTTTCTATCAGAAAGCCTTAACAACTTTAGCGCTTGCATGGTCTGTATTTACGAATAAATAAGAAATAACTATATAAGGGAGTGTTGCAATTAATTGCACACATCAGGAAAAGTAGTAATTAAACCAGGCTCTTGTGGTTTATACCAATATAGGTAAAGAATAATTAAAGATCGCTCCTTTTTCGGCTGCATTTTCTGCCCAAATTTCGCCATTGATTTTTTGTATGAAGTCTTTACAAATCATCAAAGCCACCCCAGCTCCTTTCTCTCTTTCGCTTCCATATTTCAGATCTTTTTTAAAGTCAAATAAACGATCCAGTTTTTCGGCTGAAATTCCTTTACCCTCATCTTTTACACTTACTATGTTTTTCTGGTCAGTCGTTGAAGAATATATTGTTATTTCTGAAAATTCCGGTGTAAATTTAATTGCGTTGTGTATCAAGTTTCGATTGATAAATTGAATCAACTCCTTATCGCCATGAATAATAGTATTTGGGTCAACCGTATTATTTATTATTAAATTACAACTACGTACAAGCGGCATTAATGGTAAAACAGCCTCATCAATAAGTGATTTTAATAACAATGGTTGATATTCATATGTAAATCCGGACAATTGTCTTTTTATCCATTGTAAAATATTTTCAAATATTTCTAACGAGATAGTTGAGGAACAATCCATCGATTCTACAAGTTGCTTAATTTCTTCCTGATCTAAGCTTCCGTCTTTTAACAGAGTTGCCAGTGTTTTTAAAACACCCAGAGGCTGCCTGAAATCATGTGCTAAAATAGATATGAGCCGGTTGTTAAACTCGTGATTAGTCTCCAATTTTGCATTTTCAGACCGCATCATCTCATTTAGTTTTTCAAGTGCAGCAGAATGCTTTTGCTTCAATCTTAATAAGTAATATAAAATAACGCCGATTATGACAACTGCAGTAAACAAAATAAGGAGTATAGTAATAATATCTTTTTTGTACCTAATTCTATCTCCTACGCTTTTTAGCTCCTGGTCTTTAATAGCATAATCAATATAGTCAATGCCGGAAGCATTTTTCATTTTATCTTCCTTGTCATAAGCATCAATTAGTAAGGTACTATACTTTTGAGCATTTGAAAGATCATTTTGCAGCGTGTATATATCAAACAACTTTTTTGCTATGATTTTTGTATAAATGAGATAGCCTTTTTGTTCCGCGATTAAGAGTCCCTTCTTGTATTCTAATAATGCACTATCCAAATCTATCTTTTGCAAAACATCGCCCAGATTGATCAAAATGTCTAAATTCAAATAGTTGAGATTTAGCCTTTTCGCATTATTTGATGCATTATTAAGCATTTTGATTCCTTTTTTGGTATCGCCTTGCTTTATATATTGTTTTGCAAGAATTTGATCAGCCAGGATAGGAATGCGGGCATCATGGTACCTGGCAGCAATTTGCCGCGCTTTTTTAAGATACACAGGAATGGTATCTTTAGATATTTGATCGGCATACAACAGCAAATAATTAGAAAGCACTAACGATATGATAGAATCTTTTTCTAGTTTTTTGCCTAAAGAAAGCGCATGTTGAAAAGAGCGTATTGATTTTTCGTTTTCACCATTCTCGTTGTATACTAATGCAATACGCATCTTTGTTTGTACAACCCCAATCAGATCATTAAAAGCCCTATAATAGTCATTAGCATCACTATAATATCTTAAAGATAACTGTAAATCGCCCTTTATTTCATACAACACACCCAATGTATTTGTAGCGTCAGCAATTCCTTTTAAATAAGAAATTCTTTTCGATATGTCACGAGCTTTCAAGACGTATTTAAATGCACTATCAACGTTGGTTTCATAAAGCGAAAAACCGATCTTGTTCAACGCATCAACATACTTAATACTATCTAAATTATTAAAAGATTGATCCTGTAAATTTCGTCTTTTACCTTCCTGAGAATAGCAAAATGTTGAAAAGCCCATAATCAATAAAACCATTAATATTAGTTTCATGATTTTCTAAACGATTTAGGATTTATACGTGCAATAATCATAATGGTTATTTAAATAAATTAAAGGGTATATTTTAAATAAATAAGCAGAGCCAAAAGATTAAATATAAACATGCTTCACATTCCTTCGTAATAACACCTGATATATACTTTTAGACAACTTGATTACGAAGGAATTACAGATTTTTTTTGATCCTTTTACGGTAAAGATTTGTGCCCAGTCCTGGCTCCAATTATCTTTGTTTATAGCTTATTATCAGTTCCTCTTGTTTACCTTAATGAAAAAATATGAATGCGCTTATTGATTTTCCAATATCATGTGGAAGTTTTTTTTGAAGTCTTCATCATAGATCAGTTTGTACTCTTTAAGGAAGCTCTCATAAGTGGATTTTGCTAAAGAATGTTTTCCCAGAAACACCAATGACCGACATTTAATAATCATAGCTTCTTCGCTAACTGAATCAAAAACGAAGATGCAATTTGCAAGCTTAATTAGAAACTCAGCGTTCTCCTCAATGTTGATTTTGCTGGCATAAGCTAGTACAATATCCACAATTTCGTTTGAAATTTGTGACTTAATTGGGTCTAGCCATGGATATTCAATATTTGAAAGAAGGCTTCCCCTTTGTACAATTTCAATAAGATGAGCAATGCTATTCTTGTTTAACGTTTTTTGGTTCGCCACTATCTGCAGGTATTCGTAATAATCCACATAAATAACCGTGTGATCGATATCTATCTTCCAGTTACCTGTATCCTTTGACAGGTGTATATTGCCCACTTGCTGTAACAAGCCTTTTAGTTTTGAAAGATTGGCGGACCTGTTATTCTTGGCACTGTCTTCTGATTTATCAAACCAAAGCAGTTCAATCAGCTTTTCGGGACTGATACCGCGTCCTGACCTCAAACTGTAAATTAAAATAACAAGGAACAGTTCTTTTAAAAGCGAGGTGAAATTTTTGATAATATCCTCGCCGTCAGCATTGAAAAGCTGCAGGTCACCGAAAAGAAAAATGGCACTCCCTTGTTTTTCTTCCGTAACGGGATGCTCAAAACTATATGTCGTAATCAAAGGATGCTCCGTGTGCATTGGAACCGGATGTTCTTCTGTTATTTTTTTTCCGGGTTCTGAGATGGCCGCTTGTCTCTTTTTATACAAAATCATTAACACAATAGTTATAATTCCTATTGGAGCAATAGCGAAGTAAATCCAAGTGGGCTGTTTTACGTCCTTTGCCGCATGGCTTTTATTATCTACAGTGGAATCTGGCGGATATAATAAGGAATATAACTTTACAGTAGTTTGGTTGTTTTTTTCTGATCTTAATAATGTGACCGCAATCAGCTTCTGGCTCAAAGGGCTGAAATAAAGATTTGCGAATGAATGGGTGTCGTGAAACGCATAAGGAATAGAGTCGCCGACAATTTTATAATCCGGATGATCCAGGTAACCTTCTATTAATTTAAGATGAGAATTATAATGGTGGTTGGAAAAAATCAAAGCACTAAACGTTCGTTTTTTTGTATTAATAACCAAAGAGTTTGCAAAGACAAAATCCTGTTCATGGACCTTAAGGTCATAAATTTTCTTAAAGATCTTTGTTTTTATATCAAACCTCATAAAGTCATATTGATTTTGCGGGTTTAGCATTTGTTGCCCTTTATAACTACCATATCCTCCTAATAAATAGGTAGTCTTACCACTGTCAGCGGTACCGGCAGCAGCCAAATATCTCGGGCAAAAGTAATCGCCTTTTGCAGCGATGCTATTCCAGCTTTGATCTGGAATATGATAACGGTTGATCGTATTCTTGTAGGTAAGTTGGCCATAACCTCCAATTATATACAATGAGCTATCTATCGCTGAAAAGAAATTGTTGGCATTCCAATAGTCAATCGATAACGATCGAGTTTGATAGTTGACATTCCATTTTTTTAAGTTGAAATTAAATGTTGTGACCTGTTTATATTTATCTTCTATATAGAAATTATAAAGTGTATGATTGTTGTCATTATAAATAGATTGGTTGCTAGGTAATAGGTTTAACCTTCCGGAACTGTAAGGTATGCTACTGATTTCTCCGTCATTTATCGCATAGACCAACAGGGAGTCAGCCCCTATAATGTATAAAAGATCTTCTTTAGCGTTATAGGCAACACTGGCGGCCCCTTTAACGGTGATATTTTGCAAGGGGGCCCAGTTATGGTGCAACGACCGAATCCACAGCGGATTTGCTACCTGACCATTTTGGCCTTCAATAATTTCATGAGCAAGGTTACCGTTGGTTTCATTAAGCGGCCAAAAATAGCTGACTTTGTCACCATTCCATATCCTTATATTCCGCACTTTAAACGGCGGGCAATCATTGGTACTGTAGTTTAAATAATTATTGATTCCAAAAAAGATCTTGTAAAGGCTTACGTTGTTTAAATGCACCCTGTATTCTGTATACTGATGACCATTAACCTCCAGGATTAGCCTATCCTGTTCATAATCGAATGAAAGAGTGAATTTATTCCACTTATTTAAAAGTTTTCGATCGTCTATGCTAAATGCAATATGAGTAAAATGGTCATTAATAACCATTTTAAAATGATTGTTAACTGCCGGAGAAGCACCTGGCCTGAAATCGCGTTTATCGTGGATCAGATCTATATTTTTTTGTCCATTCTCAACTATCCGGAAAATGTATCCATAATAATCGCTCATATCCGAAAGAAATGACATCTCAAATGAGATTTTAAAACTACCGGAAGAAGCATACCCCCCTTTTGGGAATAGGTCGAGCGACGTCCTTTGGTCTGCTACAACCTCGTGGCTTAGAAAGCCCAAGCCATAGGACTGACTTTTTGCTGTTAATGTCAATAACATATTTATTAACATAATTAACAAGCTAAAAGAAAAACACTTTCGGATCATGACATCAGGTAACTTCAAAAATGCACTAAATTGTTAGTGTGTGGTTATTCCACTTAAGTTTATAATTCTACGATATTATTGATCAAAGATAACAGAATAAAACTTTTCACAATATATTCCCAACACCGCATTGTATCGCAACCCTTAAAACTTTATAAATGAAGGCAATAAGGCTGGATAAGTTCCTTGGTGACTGTTCTATTGATGCAAATTGATCAAAAAACGCATCAATTAGAAACATTGGCTATTAGGACTTCTTCCTCATGAAAGAATCTTGCTGGTGTTTACAGTCCAAATATGTGTTAACTAAAGTTAATACTAATTAATATTGGCACTAAAATTCAGGAAATGAAAAAAAGTTACTTTTATTTACGATTCTTCTTTTATTAAGAAATCCTTAAGGTTCTGTTAAGGCCATTTTCTTACTTCGTGAGCTTATAAACCAATTAACCAATTTTTTTAACCAATCTAATGAGCATGAAGAAACTTTTATGTAATTTTTTTATGGTATGGTTCGTAGCCTTAAACTGCTATGCACAAGATCATACTATTAGGGGTAAAGTCACCGATGAAAACGGTGGCGCAATGCCAGGTGTTTCAGTTACGCTAAAGGGAACCCAGCGGGGTAGCGTAACTAATCCAAGCGGTAATTTCAGTATAGACGCAAGCGGTACACAGGGCAATACGCTTGTAATTACATTTATTGGATACAAATCCAAAGAAGTAAGCATCCAGGGTAAAACCTCTATTGACGTAAAGATGGAACCCATTTCTACGCAGATGGAAGAAGTCGTGATTGCGGCTCTTAATATCCCAAGAAAAAAGGCTTCGTTGGGATATTCCCAGCAAGGGGTTAATGTTAATGAGATGACAGAAGCCAGAGCAACCAACATTACCGACTTGTTAGACGGTAAGGTTTCTGGCCTGCAGCTAACAACAAGCGGCCAGCCTTCAGGATCAACAAGGGTGCAGTTAAGGGGAGCTAATTCAATTACAGGCAATAACCAGCCATTATGGGTGGTTGATGGTGTGCCTATTGACAACAATGACTCAAATGGGCAAGTTGGTAACCTTGATTATGGCAATAACGCGGCAGACTTAAATCCGGATGATATTGAGAGTATTTCAGTATTGAAAGGTCCTAACGCTGCTGCCCTATACGGATCAAAAGCAGCAAACGGTGCAATACTGGTCACTACAAAAAAAGGAAGGAAGAACGCCGGGTTAGGAATCACTTATAACGGCAACTATATGGCTTCTCAGGTCTTACAGTATCCAGACTATCAGTACGCATACGGAGAAGGCGGCAGCGGCAGGCTGAACGGAACTCTCGTTGGCCCCGCGGGACAGGGAGTTATACAAGCGGGTAGCGGTGGAGGCCGTAACTGGGGTACCGTACTGCTTGGGCAGCCTTACCTTTCTACAAGCGGTCAGCTAATTACTTACTCGCCGCAACCTAACAGTGTTAACACTTTATTTAAAACTGGTGGTCAGTCTGCCCAAAACATTTCTATCAGCAATGCGGATGATAAGTCATCTATGCGTTTTTCATACACGCGTGTTGACGCAACTGATGTTATCGACAAACAGAATCTGGTTCAAAAAAATAATTTCCAGCTAAATGCGAGCCGGGATTTTACTCCATGGCTAAAGGTAGAAACGCGTTTGCAATACATACAAGAATCAGTTACAAACAGAACCTATCGTAATGAGGATCCTGCTAATCCGTTCAATTATTTCAATCAGGCGGTGCTCAGCATACCTATGAGTAGTCTGATACCCTGGAAGGATGCCAACGGCAATGCCTTTAAAAGTGGAGGCTCAACCAATTACGAAAACCCATATTGGGATATAAATGAGAACGGCAACAATGATGTTCATAACACCATAATTGGTGGCGCAACGCTAACAATCCAGTTAACCAAAGATTTGAGCTTTAGGGCACAGGAATCAGGAAATTTGCTTTGGGGAAACAGGTATACTTTTATTCAGAAAGGTTCATTATCAAATATCAACGGATCATATGCTGAGTTTCAGCAAAATAACAGGGTATGGAACAGTGAGGGTTTATTTACATATAATAAACGTCTCACAGATTTTTCTATCGTTGCAAATGTGGGCGGAAATCTCCGTGCTACCAACTATTATAATACAAGCGCGAGCACCAACCAGTTGCTGGTACATGATGTGAGAAGCTTAACGAATAATGGCAGCGTAATATCTGCCAATGAAAGTTTTTCACGTTCGCAGGTGAACTCCGTGTACGGTTTAGCAAGTATCGGTTACAAGGATTTCTTATATGTTGATATTACCGGACGTAACGACTGGTCGTCCACTTTGCCCGTGGCAAACGCTTCGTTCTTTTATCCTTCGGTAAGCGGCAGCTTTGTATTTACCGAGCTTTGGAAAAGCATACCGCAAAACATATTGAGTTTTGGTAAAATACGGGCATCAATCGCCCGTGTAGGTAATGATACCAGTCCTTATAACTTATATAATGCGTTTAACTCTTCGGGCGTGCTTAATGGCGTTAGCTTTTTAACATTTGATACCCAGTTAAAAAATAGTAACCTAAAACCTGAACTCACCACCTCTACCGAATTGGGTGTGGAACTTCACTTTCTTAACAACCGGTTGTCAGTGGATGCTGATGTCTATAAATCAAGCACGGTGAACCAGTTGTTAACACCTACTACCCCGCCTGAATTTGGCTATTCTACACAGATCATCAATGCCGGGGAAGTTCAAAATAAAGGACTGGAAGTTACTTTGTCGGGAACACCAATAAAGTCCAAAAACTTTAGCTGGGACGCCGTTTACAATTTTTCGATGAATCGTAATTTAGTCAAGGCTTTAACTCCTGGTATTACCCAGGTACAGCTTGGAAGAACCGGTACCGTAATTAATTATGCGGAGGTTGGTAAACCTTTGGGGGTATTAAGAGCAGAAGATCAGCAATATTCTTCAGCCGGTTATGCAATCATCAACCCAACGTCAGGCATACCATACTATACCTCGGCAATTGCTGGTTATGTACCTATTGCAGGGTATGCAAGTCCCAAGGCAATGATGTCATTTGGTTCAACGTTTAGATACAAACAATTTAGTTTCAACTTTTTAGCATCAGCGCGCATCGGCGGTTCTTTATATTCGGGCACCAATTTCCGGAACTATATAGCTGGGGTGGCCGCCGCAACTCTTGGCGGTCGTTCTGAATACCTGTTCAGCGACGGTGTACTTGGTGAAAATGCCAATGAGCGGCAAGGATTAACTTCCATTTTAAATAAGGTTTATCCTGATAACCGAGCCAAAGGGTCAATTTATCCCGGTTATTTCCCGGTTGTAGATGCCAGTGGAAATCCAATAAAAGATGCCAATGGATTCTATATCGCTGATCTGACTAAGCCAAATAATATTTATATATCACCACAAACTTATTGGCAGCAAACCAGTCACGTATCTCATCTTTATACTTATGATGCCTCGTATGTGAAGCTTACCCAGGTGATCCTGACCTACGCATTTTCTCCAAGGTTGTTGAAAGGAACCTTGTTCAGGACGGCCAGCATTTCAGCTGTCGGCCGAAACGTTTGGACAATATTTCAGAAAACCCCTAAAGGCATCGATCCGCAATCAGCAGCATTCTCAGGGAACGCCCAGGGAATTGAACAAGGCGGTTCCTTACCGTATGCAACTTATGGTCTTGACTTAAAATTTTCATTATAATATCATGAAAAAGAAAATTATTTATTTAGCAGTGCTGCTGTCTATGATTACAGTAGCGTGTACAAAAAATTTCCCTAAAATTAATACGAATCCCGGTTCGTTTACCGTTGCGGAGCCCGAAGCGGTATTACCTGGTGTGTTTTTAAACACCATTAACCGTTTTCAGCTAACCAATATCAGGACACTTTGGGAATATTCTCATTTAGTCGATCCTACGGGCCGGTATAACGCTGGTGATGATGGTATCTGGAGCACGATGTATGTAAATGCACTGGGTAATACTACTCAGTTGAAAAAACTTTACGGAGCTAACCCGGCATATGCTAACCGTATGGCTATCGCAGACATCTGGGAATGTTATATATACGCCTACCTGGTGGGCACTTATGGTCCGGTGCCTTATAGTCACATGGGTGAAACGAATAATCCGGCTGTGGAATATGATGATGAGAACACCATTTACACTTCATTACTATCCAGGTTAAAGGCCGATGCCGCAGCTATCAAAATAACCGGAGGGGATACCTTCACCTCCGATCCGATTTTTGCAGGGGACATGAGTAAATGGATAAAGTTTGCTAACTCCCTCAGGTTGCGTACCGCTTTAACTTGCCAGGTTAATTTACCAACGGTATCTGCGGCGGCTATCAAAGAGGTGATGGCGAATGAAAGCAGTCTGATCAGTTCTGATGCTGACGATCCCAAACTAAATTATGGCACGGCAGTAGGCAGCCAGTCTCAGTATAACGTACAGTTGGTTCAGGGAACATCCTTCCTTGGTACTGCAACACCGGTAATGAGTGATTATCTTTTCACCTATTTCCGTTCCTATAAAGATCCCCGGATAGATGCCTATTTCCTGAAAGCAGCAACACCTTTTAACATTACAGACACACTAACCAGCACTAAGACCGCGCTGCATTATATTGTTTCTTACCCTATACCGCATCTTGGACAACCAAAATCGTTCGCCAAACTCCCCAACTGGGATTTGACTTCTCCTACAAATCCGGGTAATGTCCTTCCGTTTGCCGGTGCACAGGTGCCAATTAATTACAGCACACTTCAACCAGCTTTAACAGCGCAAAACCGCCCATTTTATATCATGACCTATGCAGAAGTATGTTTCATGAAGGCGGAGGCCAGCTTAAAGGGATACGGCGGAGCACTAACGCCTGATGCTTACTACTATGCAGGGATTAATGCCAATTTCGCTTTTTGGGGTCTAACACAAGCCCAGGCTGCTACTTATCAAAACCAAAATGGAATTAAATGGGGAACTGCGGGACGTGGTTTTAATTATGATCTTGGTTTTATCAATACCAGCATTCCTGCAAATAATCTAAGTAAAATATGGATACAGCAGTGGATGAATTATTTTGATGATGGCGGGTTTGAAGCCTGGTTGCTGCAAAGACGCACACAAAACCTTGTGTTGCCACCCCACACAGCCCCGGGAACGGTGACTGGGATAACCACCCTTTTTCTTAACCTTCCGGACCGCTTCCCCTATCCTCAAACTACCGAAGCAACCGTTAATCCGGCTGGTTATGCTAATGGATTAAAACTATTAGGCGGCCCAGATTATATTAACACCCGGCTAAAAATTGAACCTGCTTATACACCAATAGACTGGACCAAAGTTTTGCCATTTTATGATCAAACATTTGTGCAAAAATGGTATGGACCAAACATTGAAGATCTCACCGCTGCAGGAATAAAATACACCGTATCGTCCACTTATTAACAGAAGAAGAAAAAAATTAGATATGAAAAGTAAAAATATATTTAAATATGGCTGGATGGCTTTACTAATGGTAAGCCTGTATTCCTGCTCAAAAAAGGCCCCTGGTCCCGAAGATAGTTTTCTGAATTATACCGTACCAGATGTACCGGCTACCAAAAATTATACTGTTGGCGCTTTTTATTACACGTTCACTTCGTTTAATACTGCAGTTACTCAAAAGCCTACAGTAGGGCCTGGCCCATATTTCTATAGTAACGGTTTTCCAAGCGTAGGCACTACTGCCGCCCCTATACTTAAACCTGCTATAATGGATGCGCACGTAGCCAATGCCGCAATAGCTAAAATAGACTACTTTGTCTTTTCGGTACGTTCGCCTACAATGGACAATGCTAACTTTAAGATCGATTCCAATACCATTGTATCGTTTCTGAATGCGGCCAATTCTTCCAAAATGGGTTTTGCAATTTCTTATAATTTAAATACAGGTACTTTGGGTATTTCCAATACGGTAACCCTGGAAAGTAACGCGGCAAAATTGTTAGGTTTTTATAACGATTTTAAAAGGCTATCATACTGGATGACCAAAAGCAATTACCAAAAGGTAAATGGCAAATATCTCATCATTATCAATCGTGCACAGGATTTAAATTCAAACGATAATGTTGCACTCTATAAACAATTACGTGACAATTTAAAAAACCTTGGGTTTGATCTGTATATTGTAGGCATGCAAGACAAATGGTCGCCGCCGGCACGTTTTTATTATCGCTTTCAAAACTGTACGGATGCGATGTATGAGGCTAACATGGGAGATGTCGCTGGCGATAATGACCGGTACTGGAGCTTCCCGCAGTTTTGCGACCAAAACTGGGCCTATTGGAAAACAACAGTGGAATCTTGGGGGCAGGAATTTATTCCATGCGTTATGGCTGGATATAATTACCAATTTGCTAATGCAACCAACACTAATTTGAGCGTTCAGCGTACTAATGACGGCGCATGG
>JAQBNY010000110.1 GCA_028288315.1 Mucilaginibacter sp. | reverse complement strand
GATAGAAGAAAAATGAAGCTTACTCTTTTATTCATGATTATTTAATTAAACGTCTAAAATATTGCAACAAATACAGAGAATCATTCTCAAATCAATTTATCTGGTGTTATCGGCAACTCTCTGATCCTTTTCCCTGTTGCATTATAAACTGCATTGGCAATTGCCGGAGCTACACCAATAAGTGATATTTCGCCAATACCTTTTGTACCTATAGGATTAATTATAGGATCGGGGCGGTCAATAAATATAGCTTCTATTTGAGGTATATCTGCATTTACAGGCACGTGATAATCTGCAAAGTTACCATTAATATATCGGCCAAACCGGTCATCAAAAACAGCTTCTTCGGTCATAGCCATACCAATGCCCCCTACAGCACCGCCTATCATTTGGCTGCTGGCTGTTTTATGATTCACTATTTTACCGGCATCTACCACGGCTACCACCTTCTTAATTTTCACTACTCCCGTTAAAGGATGAACGTATACCTGGGCAAAATGTGCCGAAAAAGAGTACATTGAATATTTTTTGCCTTCTTCGTTAGCATTTGATTCCTGAGTAATTTCAAGAAAAGGTAAATTATTCTGACTTAAAACCTTAGCATAGTCAATATCATCATTACTGTCTTCAAGCTTGCCTGCCAAAGCGTTCAGCTTTTGCTTTAATGCTATACATGCATCATGTACAGCTGAACCAACCGAAGAAATGGTTGCCGAGCCACCCTGTGTAGGTGCCACCGGGAAAGATGAATCTCCTAACTCAAAGGTGATTTTTTTGGCAGGGATATTTAAAATATCTGCCGCTATCAGCACCATTGATGTTGCCGTGCCGGGTCCTATATCGCTTGTTGCGCTTTTGATGTTTACGCTGCCATCAGGCATCAGTTTAATTTTGGCCAATGCACGTGAACGGTAAGCACCAAATGCTCCGCAACCTATTCCGTATCCAACTAACCCTTCGCCATCACGATTGGTACCGGGTTTTGCAGCACGATTGGACCAGCCAATGCGCTCAGCACCTTTCTGATAACACTCTTTAAGATATTTGCTTGACCAGGGAAGATTTTTCTCCAGGTCAGTTTCTGCATAATTTTTAAGTCTAAGCTCAATAGGATCCATGTTCACCGCATAAGATAGCTCATCAAGCGCCGACTCTAATGCGAATGAGCCTGTTGCCTCACCCGGGCCACGCATGGGTGCAGGTACACCAACATTTAGCGGAACAACTTTATAAAGCGTATTTACATTTGGGATATCATACAAAAACCTCGAAACATTAACAGATCGCTCTGTAAATTCTTCATAAACAGCAGTTTGCGAATGCGACTCGTGACTAATACCTACAAGTTTACCATCTGCTGTTGCGCCTATGCCTATTTTTTGGATAGTTAAGGGTCGATAACCCACTAATGTGAACATCTGTTCACGGGTGAGTGTTAGCTTTACAGGTCTCTTAACCATTTTAGCTGCTTGTATAGCGGCAATCTCATGTGGCCAGGTACGCAGGGATGAACCAAATGCACCGCCAACAAAACGCGAATTGATCTGTACATTCTTTGCATCGAGCTGAAAAGCATTTGCTACAGCCCTTTGTGAACTGATTACCCCTTGTGATTTAGTGTATAGGGTAACCTTGTCATCGCCTGTCCAGAATGCAGTAGTAACATGCAATTCCATTGGGTTATGCATCTCTGATGGCAGCATATATTCCTGCTCTATCTTAATAGGAGCATCCTTATAAGCATTTACGTCGCCGCGTACATAGTCTTTATTGTTTTGCGGGCTAACGCCTTTTTCTATGTTTTTATGAAAGTTAGTTTCATGCGATTGCAATTGGTATGTGGCTTTAACTAAGCCTGCTGCATGTGTTGCCCTTTCAAATGTATCGGCAACCACAAGCGCAATTGGCTGGCCGTTGAAATACACTTGTGTATCATTAAATAATTTTAATCCTTTAATACGTGTAGGTGCCTCCGGTTGGTAACCTGGTACTTTAATAGCGTTAAATGGCGTAATAACTGCCAGCACGCCTGGCGCACGTAAAGCGGCCTTGGTATCAATAGTGGTTACGGTTCCACTGGTAATAATGGCCGGAACCAGCACGCCGTAAGTTAAGCCCGGCACCTCATACTCACCCGAGTATTTAGCGCCGCCGGTTACTTTTAATCTACCGTCTACCCGTCTTAACGAATCTCCTATAGTCTCTTTTTTCATGACAATGCCTGTGTATGCTGATGAAAGATGGTTATGCTTTTAATCCTGCTGCCGTTGTTAAGGCCTGAAGGATTGTATTAGGTGCCAATTTTAATTTAAACTTATTATACTCATAGGCCCTGGCCCCTTGCATGGCTATTTGCGATGCTTGTTTAAATACATCTAAACTAACAGGTTTCCCTTTCAGGAAGGCCTCGGTTTCGGTTAATCGCCATGGCTTATGTGCCACTCCTCCCATAGCCAGCCTGGCACCCTGTATTGTATTATTCTCTATATTTAAAGCTACTCCTGCCGATACTAATGCAAATGCATAAGATGTCCTGTCTCGCACTTTTAAGTAATGAACATTTTTATTGTAAGGGGAAGCAGGTATATCCACAGACGTTATCAGCTCACCTTTTTGCAAGGTATTATCTAATTCGGGGTGCTCACCCGGCAAGCGATGGAAATCTGCAAACTTTATAGCTCTTTTACCTTTTAAACCGGTTACATGCACAGTAGCATCAAGAGCGGTTAAAGCAACATTCATATCGCTTGGGTTTACTGCTATACATTTGTCACTTGCGCCAAAAATGGCATGCATGCGGTTAAAACCCGCTAATGCACCACACCCTGAGCCTGGTACACGTTTATTGCAAGGCATAGTGGTATCAAAAAAGTATGGGCACCTGGTACGTTGCATTAGGTTACCACCTACGGTAGCCATGTTTCTTAACTGGGGTGATGCCCCGGCGTTTATAGCTAATGACAATAAAGGGAAACCCTCTTTAATTAAAGGATGAATTGATACCTCCGTATTGGTTGCTAAAGCGCCTATGCTTATGCCACCCGGCGTTTTCTCAATCTTTTTTAGAGGAAGATGATTAATATCTACTAACCGTTCGGGCACTACAACACCCATCTTCATCAAATCTATAAGGTTGGTACCACCGGCAAGAAAATGAGTATTTGATCCTTTTGTAAACGCTTTTGCCGCAGCAGGTACCTCTGCCGGTCTTACATATTGAAACTGGTTCATGACTGTCCTCCGTTTTTAACCGCTTTTATAGCATTTACAATATTAGGATAAGCACCGCAGCGGCAAATATTACCGCTCATGTGTTCGCGTATTTCGGTTTCTGACCCTGCATGGCCTTCATGGATACAAGCTACTGCAGACATGATTTGCCCTGATGTGCAATACCCGCACTGAAAGCCGTCATGCTCAATAAAAGCTTCCTGCATTGGGTGCAGTTCATCTCCATTTGCAAGCCCTTCAATGGTTGTTATCTTTTTACCCTCGTTAGTTACGGCAAGGCTAAGGCAGGAGTTTACACGCACCCCATTCACATGCACTGTACAGGCACCGCATTGTCCGCGGTCGCAGCCTTTTTTGGTGCCTGTTAGGTGTAGCTGTTCGCGTAACAGGTCTAAAAGAGTAACACGAGGCTCAACAGATACAGTATGTTTTACACCATTTACCTCAATATGTAGAGATACTTTTTCAAAAACGCCTGCTATCTTCTCATCCCATTGCTCTTCAGCGGCTTTAACAACCCTACCAGGCGTTAAGGCCACGGCCGTTAAAAAAGATGATTTTTTAAGAAAATCTCGGCGGGTTCCATTAAGAAACTCTTCGCTATCTGATGGATTATTAGGTTTTTTACCAGACATAATTTTTAATTAAACAGGTAATGTAAAATAAGTTGTTGTGACAATAAAAGTCATTACGGAAGCACTATAAATTAACTATTTTATTTAATTTATAGTGCTTCCCATTTTAAATATATGAGCGATTGGTTATTTACTAATAAGTCCGTTTGCTCAAATGTAAAACTAAGCACATACTTCTTTAATTGAAAAGTATATTTAACTAATAAATAAGTTAGCGCTCATTTATTAGCCGATAGTACACCCACTGATAAACGAATTTAATAACCTCCTATTATTTAACGGCTTCCTGCGAATTAGTATTGCTAATAAAAGCAATATGTTTTCCATCCGGCGACCATGAGGGCGTGTTTATAGAGCCCTGGCCACCATAAACGTATGCCAATACTTTAGGTTTACCGCCAGTAATCGGCATTAACCTTATATAAACATGCTTGTATGGAGGGTGTATTCCCGGCTCAACTTCCTCTTTTAAGAATGAAAGAAACACCATCCATTTTCCATCTGGCGATATATGAGCAAACCAATTGTTAAAGTCATCATTTGTTACCTGCTCCTGATCACTTCCATCTGGTTTCATCCTCCATATCTGCATTAACCCTGAACGTACTGAATTAAAATAAATATACTTTCCATCAGGTGTATATTCGGGGCCATCATCAAGGCCCTTTGTTGTAGTTAAACGCAATTCTTTACCACCATTAACAGGCACCTTATACACATCATACTCTCCATCCCGCTCGCCGCAAAAAACCAGGCTTTTGCCATCCGGCGACCAGCCGTGCAGGTAAGAAGGACCTTTAGGAGTAACTTGTTTCGGAATTCCTCCGGTTACAGGTACAGTATAAACAATTGAGCCACCTAGTTCCTTTACAAAATTGCTTAAACCAATCATTTTCCCATCAAAAGATAGCACATGGTCGTTATTATTGTTTTTTACATCCCCTGTGTTTAATAGTTTAGGTGTACGTGTTTTTAAATCAAAAGCATAGATCAATCCTTTATTGTCATTATAAATAAGGCTTTTGTTGTCATGCGTCCAGTTAGGGGCCTGTATAGAAAAAGGTACTGTATATATAATTTCACGGTTGCCTGTTGCCACCTCCATTACTTCCAAATTACTACCCAATGTCATTGGCGTTCTTTGATCGGCAATACCCGGATACGGAATTGTAATACGCACATCCCTGAACACTCCGGTTTCAGCCACATCTGCATTATGTGAACCTACAAATAACCCCACATACACCTCTTCTCCCAAATCAAGGTTTGTTACCTCTTCAGTAACAAATGGCTCTCCGTATTTTGCCACCCGCATAGTATAAGTATTACCTTTTCTTTCCAGCTGGATAATGTTTGCATGGGTAATGTTTGATTTTATCTCTTCAGTAGTGGCACCTGTTGTCTTCCTGTATTGCAGAGAAGTTAGCCCGTCGCCGTGTACAACAGCGTTAACATGTGCTGAATTGTCATCAAGCGATTTGCGCACCATCCATCCCACCTTGCGGTGTTGTTCAACACCATTCCATCCAACAAACTCGGCTTTGGTATATAATATAAAATCCCCTTTTATGCGCTTGTACACATAATGAAACTCATCGCGATCAAACCATATATTGTAGCCTGCTCCTGAAATTACATATTGCTGGTTTTGTGGCAGATAAGTACCTGCTCCGGGCTTGGTTTTTGCCCCCACATCTATCTGTCCATCAAAAATACCAATTGCTTTTTGTTGAGCCTGTGCAGATAAATTTAAGAGTACGATTAAAATAATGGTGAATGTTGTAAGTAATTTAGGGTTCCTCATTTTTGTGTATTTAAATTATGCGCCTATTTACGAATAAATTTATTAAATAAAAAAATAGTACAACTGATGAATAACGGTACGGGCTATAAATAAGCCGTTACGGCTTCGTAAAAAACCATAGGTACCTACAAAAATAACCTGCACAATTATTTTGCACAGGTTAAAAATCAATAGTTGTTAAATTAAATAAGAAAAAGAAAAGGCAATTAGGGCTGCCTTTTCTTTTAGGGGTGCAATTTAGTTTCTTGCTTATCTTGTTTTAAGCTACCAATTCCAGTTCAGCAAGATGATCAGAAATTATTTCTGCTTCCTCTATGGTAAGAGTGGTATTTACCGCAAAGGCATTATCGGCCGCTTGTTCTTTATTTCTTGCGCCAACAAGTGCAACAGTAATACCAGGTTGCTGCAATGTCCATAATATAACAAGCTGGCTAAGTGTAATACCCTTAGCATCTGCTAAAGGCTTTATTAAATCCAGGAATTCACTTGTTCTGCTTAAATTTTCATCCTTAAAAAAAGTCACATCCTTACGGTGGTCACCACTTGCAAACTGATATCCGGGTCTCATTTTACCTGATAATAGTCCGCGCTCTAAAGGGCTGTAAGCTAAAATTGATTTTTTATGTTCAAGGCAATACGGTATCAGTTCATTTTCAATATTACGTTTTACCATACTGTACGGAACTTGATTTGAGGCAAGAGTAACATACTTTTCTGCTTCGGCCATTTGCGCAGCATTATAGTTACAAACCCCGGCATAACGCACCTTACCTTGCTCAATTAATTTAGCGACAGCTTCCATAGTTTCAGAAATTGGCGTAGTTGAATCGGGCCAGTGTATTTGGTATAAATCAATATAATCTGTTCCCAGTCTTTTTAAGCTGTCTTCGCATTCTTTAATAATACTTTCTTTACCGGCATATTTATAAATATCAATCTCTTCGCCATTATTTTTTTTACTATGGAAACCAAAATCTCCTTTTTTAAGATCCCAGCGCATACCGTATTTTGTTAAAATCTGGAAGCGATCACGTGGCAATCCTTTTATTGCTTCACCCACAATTTCTTCACTTGTACCTTGGCCGTATATAGGCGCGGTATCAATAGAAGTTACCCCAAGAGAGTAAGAAACCCTGATAGCATCAATAGCTTCTTGACGCTCTGTACCTCCCCACATCCATCCTCCGGCAGCCCAGGCACCAAATGTCACTTCTGAAAGCAATAAATCTGTGTTTTCTAATTTGCGGTATTTCATAGTTTATTTTTTATTTTAAAAAAAAATTCGTTTATTTATAGTATTTAATACGTTTACACAACGTATACAAATCCTATTACCTTAACTGCAAAAGAACAATAAATGGTCTTTCAGACCAATCATTAAACGAGTAATTAGTTACTCATTAAACAGTTAGTATGGCAGAAAGAAAATTAAGTTCGTCCAATTTTCATAATCAATCATTCCTGGAAGAAAAGTGTGCACTCAATGAATTGATCTATATATTGAGTAAAAGATGGATGACCGAGGTGCTTTTTAGCATTGAAGAAGGTAATTCACGTTTTACAAATCTAAAAGAAGATCTTGAACACATTAGCGACCATATACTGGCCGACAGGTTGAAATTTTTGGAACAGCATGAGCTTGTAAACAAAAATTATATTCAGGGTAATCCGCCAAGAACAGAATACACTCTTGCCGAAAAAGGCGCTAAGCTTAGCGACCTGCTGGGTGGTTTGTGCACATTTGCGGAAAATGAAATGAAATTTCAGTAGCATAATGTACCCGCTTCCCCTTTAATAGGGGAGACGTTAGTTATAAAATGACGTCTCCTTATCAAAACTAACACGGTAGTATATACATGTATCTGATTATAAACCTTTCAAAGGTTGTAGCTAATTAATTTATTAGCCGCATGGCTTTTCTTTTTATATTCTATAAATTTTACTTTTATCAACATATATTTGATTTTTTAACCGATCATTGTTAACCAATAAATTATTTACCTGAAACTATCTTTATGAAACTTCTGTCATTTCGTTTGCCTTGCTTTTTATTTGCACTTGTACTTTTTATCTGTGCTAATGCATATTCGGCAGCTCCGGCTCAAAATTATTATGAGTTAAAAATATATCACTTTAAATCTCAAACGCAGGAAGACAAGATTGACCAATATCTGCAACAGGCTTATATACCGGCAATGCATAGGGCAGGAGTTAAAAATGTGGGCGTTTTTAAACCGGTTGTTCAACAGGATACGAATAGGATGATTTATGTTTTCACCCCCTTTTCTTCGCTGGAAAAATTAGCAGGTAATGCAAATAAATTACAAGCTGATGCAAAATATTTAGCAGATGGTAAAGATTATATTGATGCTGATTACAAAGAGGCCCCTTATACCCGTGTAGAGGCAATTATAATACAAGCTTTCCCGGGCATGCCTACCACAGCGGTACCTAATCTTACAGCAAATAAATCAGAAAGGGTTTATGAGTTGCGCAGCTATGAAAGCGCTACAGAAAAGTATAATGTAAATAAAGTAAGGATGTTTAACGTTGGCGATGAGATCAATCTTTTTAAAAGGTTAGGATTTAACGCTGTTTTTTACGGAGAAGTTATTGCCGGCAGCCATATGCCTAACTTAATGTATATGACTACATTTAACAATAAAGAAGACAGAGACAAACATTGGGATGCATTTGGTAAGGATGCTTACTGGAAAGAATTAGTAGCAAAGCCTGAATATCAGCACAATGTTTCTCATGCCGATATAATTTTCATTCGCCCGGTTGCATATTCTGACTTTTAATTCTTGAATCTGTCATTTTAAAGGCAATAATACCTTATTTTAAACTACCAATTAAATGGCTGATCCTAAAGTTGAAGCAGCAAAGGCAGCATTAAATTTAATAAGTGCTGGGCAAACTATTGGTTTGGGAGCAGGCTCAACTGTTGCCTATTTAACAGATATGATTAGTCAGAGAACCGATCTGGTCGGTTCTCTGATTCTTACTTCATCATCCTTTAAAACAACCACCCGTTTATTAGAGCACGGATTAAGAGTACAATCACCTGCTTTGTTAAAGCACCTGGATATATATTTTGATGGATGCGATCAGTTTGATAAGGAGCTTAATGCCTTAAAAAGCGGCGGAGGGATACATACTACCGAAAAAATACTTGCCTCAATGGCCGATGAATTTATTTTAATAGGTGATGAGGGAAAATTTGCAGAGCAACTTGACACAGCATATCCCCTGGTAATTGAAATTTTGCCCCAGGCTTTACAGGCAGTACTTTTTAGGCTGGCTACAGATTATCCGCAGAGTAAGGTAAACTTACGCATGAGCACTCAAAAAGATGGTGCGGTTATCTCAGAAAACGGAAACTTACTGGCTGATATATATTTTAACAAATTGATAGCTCCAGCTATATTAAATAGTCAAATAAAAATGATCCCCGGCATTGTTGACCACTCCCTGTTTTACAGAATGGCCATCAAAGCAGTAATTGCAGGCAATGAAGCTGTCCGCATTATTCATCCGGTTTATAATGCATAATTAAAGCAGTATTACTACTGCTTTAAAAGCGCTTCAGGAAGTTGATTGATAGGTTGTATCTTTATTTGTTTATAAAACACTTCAGCCCCTTCTGATTGTATTTGGATTTTTCCTTTGATAAGTGGCAGCTCCTGCCCCTCGTTTAATTGTTTTGAATGATATAAAACCATCATTACTTTGCCATTTATAACATGGATACTGGTATCTCCATGGCAATAAAGATCAAGGGTATTCCATTGGCCAGATGGGTTTTCGGCATCTCCACCCTTAATGCAATGCCGGCCTTGAGCGCCGCCTTCTTTAAAAGTAATAAGCGTTCCCTGCGGACTATAAACATAGCCGTCTCCTGATTTAATAGCTGGTATATCTGCCATACCACCTGCAACACCCCAGTAATCGCCACTATTGCTTTCTTCTACTTGAAATTCTTGCGAACGCATCCAGGCACCGTAATCTGCTCCATATTTACCTACAGAGTGATATAGCAATCCGCTATCTTTCTTTTTACCCTTCTTTTGCGCCCATGATAATGCTCCCCACTTAAACTGTAATTGCAGGTGATAGTTTTCGTATTCTTTTTGTGTAGATATTGCACCCCAGTTTTCACCAGATATACGAATGACATTATTACCGCTATCCTTTACTATGGTAAAAACTTTGCGTGGGTCGTTGTTTAGGCCAATAGGTGTTCCGGTTATAGGTTTGCCCTTATCATCCAGGTCTGGTCCTATATAAGTATCCCAGCCTTTAAGGTCTTTTCCGTTAAATAACTGCTCCCAGGGAGATGTTTTTATAGGAGCAATAAAACCGTATAAAATTGCACAAAGCAATATTGGTAGTAATAATTTAGGTATTTTCATAATAGGTTTATTTTACCGAATATAACAATTATACATTTTGATTTGTACCGTCCTGGTACTTATTAATTAATTAGTACCCTTTATTGGACCCTAAAAATCAATCTATTAGCTATTATTGTGCACCTGTACTACATTATGCTTTTATCCTATAAGAGTATCAGGCTAATTCAAAACTAAAAGGCCGCAAGATGAAGACCTGGTTGAAAAAAAACAAATAATTAATACAAGATGAATTTTAAGGCGCAGTAGGGTTAACTGAAAATTGGTTCTTTTAACTGCTTAATTGAGATTGGTTTCTGATACGGTTGGGGATAGTTTTGTTCAATTTTCAATCAGCATGAATCTCATTATTTCAGGAACAAACCGCCCCAACAGTTATTCGCTTAAAACAGCGCAATATTATCAGAAACAGCTTCAAGCAAAAGGCATTAATATGGATATATTTTCGCTATGTGACCTACCTCCAGATATAATCGATAGTGATTTATATGGAAAAAGAAGTGCGGTATTTGAAGAAATTCAGAAGAGATTTTCCAATGCCAAAAAATTTATATTCATTATTCCCGAATATAACGGAAGCCTTCCGGGTGTATTAAAATGCTTTATCGATGCCTGTTCGTTTCCGGAAACCTTTTATAATAAGAAAGCGGCTTTGGTGGGCGTTTCTACTGGAAGACATGGTAATTTAAGGGGACTGGATCATTTTACCGGTATAGCAAACCACTTTAACTTGCATATAATGCCATTTAAAATACACTTGGCTGCTATACACCAGGAGCTTGATAAAGAGAATAATTTACTAAATGAAAACACTATAAACTTTGTGGATGACCACATGAAAAAGTTTATTGAATTCTAACTATCGATTATAAATAATATTAAAAGGCATGTATAAACTAACTGTATCTCAAAAAATAAAAAATGCAGCTATAGCTTTAGTAAGTGAATCGGGATTTGAAGTAGTAAGCTTAGAGCAGATTGCTAAAAAGGCGGGGGTGTCCAGAAACATGCTCCATAGCCTTTTTCAGGATAAGGAAGAACTTCTCTCTTTAAGTTGTTTACTCTGTGTTAACCGGCTTGTTAGAGTTGCATTTTTGCCCTCCATTGACTTTGTTCCCCAGCATCGTGGTATAAAAGAAATGTGGTTTAATTATATCAGATTTCAGCAAGAATATTATCAGGAAGCAATGTTCCTCCAGCAGTTTTTTAAATCTCCCTCTTGTATCAGCAGCGGCAATTTAAAGCAGGAGATTGCTAATGTTCTGAACCCTTTTACAGACTATCTTATAAAATATAACGGCTCCACAGCAGGAGCGAAGGGAATAATCATTTTAAATTTTTTAATAACCTCAACACGCAGTTTAAAGAAAAGATCAACACAGGAAATAGTGCTAAGAACAGATGTTGTACAAACGCAGTTTGGCCAACATTTTTGGCCCGAGTTTGAAAGGATTATGAAACTACCTATTACTGCATAAATAGGCTTTGCTGTTAAATTGGTTCATCTATCCCGCTTATTGGTGCGTACTACCTTATGCAGACCTCCTATTTTTGAGTTTAACTATTTGAACAATGCAAATTTCATTTTACCACAATTTGGTTGCTCATCATTTTGAAATTCATACTGATGAAGAAACCGCATATATTGAGTACGAGGATCACTTAGGTACCTT
>JAQBNY010000107.1 GCA_028288315.1 Mucilaginibacter sp. | reverse complement strand
TGGTAATCTCGCTCGGGTCACTTTGCGAACCTGTCCATTGGATATCGCCTCCTGAAAGATAAGATAGAGCCTGAAAATTAGAACCATAATAGCTATTGCTGGCCAGTAAATTAAATAAACCGTTTACCGCTGAAGCGGCCGAGCCCGCATTAGTAATAGCCTGCGACTGGTCCACTTGCAATTGTGGCTGCGTTTCCAGGAATTTCTTGCAGGAAGTAAAGAGTAATAATATCGTAAATATATAAATGACTTTTTTCATAATGATCTGCTTTTTGATAATTAGAAGGTGATGTTTGCGCCTACCTGTACAGTGCGTGGAATAGGTGGTGTACCCAAATCATAACCTAACACTGTAGGAGATGATGATACGTTAACTTCAGGATCGGGCCCTTTATACTTGGTTAATAACCAAAGGTTTGAACCACTTACATAAACCCGTACAGATGATATCTTAACCTTTTCGGTAATGCTTTTAGGAATGGTATAGCCCAGGTCAACATTGCTCAGGCGTAAAAACGAACCATCTTCAATATTACGGGTGGTTGGGCTAAGGGTATAATTTTGTCCTATAGCGGTTAACCTTGGCATATTGGTAATGTCTCCCGGTTTTTGCCAGCGGGTTAACTGGTAAGTGTCCATGGCTCGGTTAGCATCCCGGGTACCGCCGCCTTCCAGAAAATAGGCATTATTGTTATAAACCTTATTGCCATATACAAAATTGAAGAACACAGAAAGGTCAAGTCCTTTGTAACGGAAGTTATTAGTTAACCCACCTGTAAATGTAGGCAGGGCGTTGCCAACAGCCTGAATATCGTTGGCGTTGATTACGCCGTTATGGTCTACATCATCATAAACCGCGTTGCCGGTTTTGGGATCAACATATAGTTGCTTGTATGCAAAAAAGGTATACATAGATAAGCCTTGTACCATCCGTTCGGCAGAGTAAGCAGCAACAACGGGAGTTGGCAGCTTTTCAATTTTATTCGCATTATGTGCTATATTGAAATTGGTGGTCCAGTTAAACCCGCCATTATTAATATTAATACTGCTGATACTCAACTCAAAGCCTTTGTTGCTAATTTCGCCGGCATTGGTAAGGATAGATGAGAAACCCAAACTGGAGGGTAATGGTAAATTAAGCAGCAGATTGCTGGTATACTTATCATATACATCTCCGCTAATGGTTAGCCGGTTATTAAATAAACCCAGGTCTAAACCAATATTAGTCTGCCTTGTACTTTCCCATTTCAGATTGGGGTTAGCCAATTGCGATGGAACAGTGCCGGGATTGTTTTGGTAATTGGCGCCTGCGCCCCATAGGCCGCGTGAGGCAAAGTCATTGATCCCATTCTGATTACCCGTTACACCAATACTTCCGCGTAACTTGAGGTCGCTTAGCCATCTTACATTCTTTAAAAAGTCTTCTTCGTTGATGCGCCAAGCTGCGCCTGCTGATGGAAAATAGCCAAACTGATGATTAGCTCCAAAACGTGAAGAACCATCTGCCCGGATACTGGCATCGAAATAGTATTTACCGGCATAATTATAATTTACGCGGGCAAAAAACGAGGAGAGTTTATATTGTGATTCTGAGGAGGTAGAGGTGGTACTGCCCGCTGAAGCAATCTGCTGGAAGGAGTCATTAGGGAAATTAGTACCTTGTGCGGTGGTTTGTCCGTAAACGGAACCTTGTAACGAATTTCCTATTAATGCGCCAACGCTGTTCTTGCCAAAAAGATGACTATAGGTAAGTGTTTGTTCATTCGTCCATATTGTATTGGTGCTTACAGCAGAAGTTCCTAAATTATGATTGGCTACGCCCAGGTTGGTAAAGCTGTTCCAGTATTGAAATTCATTATAATTATTATAATCCACGCTCCAGCTGGTACGAAATTTCAGATCTTTGGAAATTTTGGCTTCGCCATATAAATTGCTTATTAACCTGTTACTGGTACTGTGCATATTAGTATTGTTCAGCAATACATTCAGATTATCAAAGCCAGCCCATTTTGCAGGACTACCATCAGCATTAACTTCTGGCAAATAAGTTGGAGTGTGCAAAGCTGACTGCAGTATGCCGCCCTGGGGGCCATCACCCACGCGGGCATTGGTACGATAGGTTTGCGTGAGAATATTACTGGTCCCAACAGTTAACACATTATTAACCTTCTGATCCAGATTGAACTTAAAGCTTGCACGTCTAAAATCGTTGGTTTTCAAATCTGCTTGCTGCTTGTTGAGACCGCCACCCAGGTAATAGGTTGTTTTATCATTACCACCCGATATTGAAGCATCATAATTTTGCAGGAAACCGGTACGGAATGCATTACTTAAACGATTATAAGTAGACTGGTCCTGAGGTAATCCGCGAGGAGCAGGTGAAGCTGTAGGGTTATCTGTTAAGGCGCGAAAAGGTAAATAGCTATAAGTAGTAGCAGGGGTTGTTCCGCCAGCTGCCGCAGCGGCTATGACATCTGCATTTGAATTTGTGTACATTTCATTGACCAGTTGTGCATGTTGCGGCCCTGTCACCAAGTCCCAAAGTTTGGGTGCCCAGGCAGCACCGAAATAAGTGCTTAAACTAACTTTTGGCGCAGTATTATACTTGCCACGCTTGGTAGTAATCACAATTACGCCGTTTGCTGCACGTGCGCCGTAAATAGCGGTAGCATCGGCATCCTTTAAAACGGTAATACTTTCAATATCATCAGGACTAATATCTGACAAAGGGTTGTTAGCTTGCCCTTGTGTGGTAATGCTTTGTAAAGAACTACTGTTAACGTATACACCATCAATAACATACAAAGGATCGTTACTGGCATTAATGGAAGTGGTACCGCGAATACGGATAAACATGCCATCCCCCGGTACACCTGTAGATGCGCTGATTTGGAGTCCCGCTGCTTTTCCTTGTAATTGTTGTTCAAATGTTGCGGTAGGTTTATCCCGTACCTCATCCACACTAACTGTGGCAACTGAACCGGTTAATGATTTACGGGTTTGGGTGCCATAGCCTACCACCACCACATCGTTTAATTTGTTGGTGATTTCTTTTAATTTAATAGTAACCGGGCTGCCATCAACTACAATTTCCTGAGATTCATAACTTACATAACTGATGAGTAAGGTATAAGGAAACTTCTGACCGGTTATAAAGCTGAATTTGCCATCGGCATTAGTGGATACCGCATGGGTAGTACCTTTTATTCGAACTACAGCACCGGGTAAGGGTTCCTTGGTGGCCAGATCTAATACTTTTCCTTCTAATTTTGAATTGATTAAAGGAGCCGGTTCGGTTTGTGCCCGCAGGGTGCGCGGAACCGTTAAAGCGAGTAATAAAACAATTAAGTTTAAGGGTATAAGTGATTTTTTCTTACGGATAAATATTTCCATATTTAACAGGTTTTATGTTAATGATTAATTCATTGCTAAGACTGGGAATGAGTATCAGTCAGTGATTTGCCGTTACGGAACTGGTACTTCATTTGACAACCGGTGGGGCTTCCCCGCCGGTTTTATTGTTTATGTAATCTTTAACACATATTTTGGAGTTGATATTAATCGGACATAAGTCATTCTATAAGGATATTTTTATCCTGTTAACTATTTTGTTAAATAGAGTTGGGTTATTGACAACAACAACACATAATAGCATCTTTTAAAAAGATGTGTATGACCTTGTTTTTAATGGTAATCTCTGAGAGAGATTTATTTCCAATTATTACTGTTGTTTTCATGATGTGGGGGTAAACATATTAATAAATATTTAATCTACCAAATCTATAGACTATGTATTTATTAATGCCGTATATGTAGGAACTTTAGACTCTTCTACCATAACGGCCTTTGCATTGCCTTAGCCAATAGGTAGTCAGTTAAAATGGAGGCCGCTACTGCCGAAAGAATCGAGCGTTACAGCTGTCGGATGTTCCCATTAGTAACCTCTTTCATCAAATAGTTCTAACTTGTACATGGGTGAATGGCTCGTTAGCAAACCGGCAAAAAATGACATCATACCCAACAATAAATGTGGCAAAAACACGACATGATAAAACCCATAGATCCATGGAGATGCCAGCATAAGTATCCCAGCAAACATATCAATGATCAGGTGTAATTGCATTGGAAAAACTTTAAATAAGCCATACGGGTGGTTGCTGAATAGGGCCATCACCAACTGCATGGAACCAAGGCAAAGTGGTATGTACAGCGGCGCACCGCCAAGGTCGGCAAAGCCGAATATCCATGGAGAAAAAGTGATCAGAATGCCTCCGGCATAATCCAGGATGCCGTGCACTTTTAATGAAATAATTGCTTTCATAGTCATAAATACTAAAGGTGAAATCATGTCTTTTGATGTTTTCCAGGCTATGTTATCTATAGGGCCGGTATTTCGCTGCTGTTCTGCATACCCTTAAACGATTTAGTTTGCTGCAGATCGGAAGGAAGTGTAATAAGTTAATTTCTTATGCCTGGTTGTAGCGGAAATTAGATCATCCAGATTTAGTGATGTTAATTAATAACTATGTGGCTGTGTCTTTGTTTTATCCTAACAATAAATTTAACTAATATTTTATATAAAATGCTAGTGAAAGCAATCAACACTTAATGTTCCGCAACTGATCATAGCTGTACAATGGCGGCAGTTATAACCGGCAAGGGTTGCATCAGATTGGACACGGATGCGCTGAAATGGTTATCCTTGATCTTGAAACTTTGCTATTCGTTTTTGCAGCAATTTCCTCTTGTTTTAGCCATCCTTACTCATATTGTCACCCGCCCCGTAAGTTAGGATAACGGAAGAAATTTATTTCATTCCAATTCAGGTATAAATTATTGATAACCCATGGCTTGCAAATTAAAAAGTTCGGCATAACGGCCATTCTTATCCAGCAGTTCCTGATGTGTCCCTATTTCCAGTACTGTTCCTTTTTCTAATACCAATATTCGGTCTGCCAGCCTTGCAGTGGAAAAGCGGTGGGAAATTAATACCGCCGATTTGCCTTTCGTCAGCTCTGCAAATCGCTGAAAAACCTCATACTCTGCCCTGGCATCCAGCGCCGCGGTGGGTTCATCCAGAATTAATACTTGTGCATCCTTCATATAGGCACGTGCCAGAGCTACCTTTTGCCATTCTCCGCCCGACAATTCTACCCCATCATTGAACCGCCTGCCTAGCCATTGTTCGTACCGGTTTGGCAGCTTTTCAGCCAGAGAATCCGCCAGGCTTTCCTGTGCTGCCTTCCTGATTAAGGCTTTATTATTAATTTCACGGATATTGCCGACTGCGATATTTTGAGAGAGCGTCATTTGATAACGCAGATAATCCTGGAAGATAATCCCCAGGTTTAACCGCAGATCATCAATAGCGTATGCCTTCAGATCGATGCCATCTAACAAAATCCGTCCCTCGGTCGGATCATACAAACGAGCCAATAATTTAACCAGCGTAGTCTTACCAGCGCCATTCTCTCCTACTAAGGCCAATTTTTCACCGGGGCGCAGGATAAAGCTTAGATGGCGGTTGGCCCAGGCTTCCGAATTATGGTATTGAAAACCTACATTTTCAAATATAAATCCTTGTTTGATCGGGTTGGGAAATGGTAAGGGGTTTGTGGCAACCGTTATTTTAGGTTTGATCTCGAAAAACTCTAAAAAATCATTCAAATAGATCGCCCCCTGTGATACGGT